>JAHKKJ010000472.1 GCA_020027655.1 Deltaproteobacteria bacterium
GTATGTATTCAACGACGGCGAGAAAAGTCCGATGAAAATATGTGAGTTGTTGCCTTTATTCTTAAGACTCCGTCCATGGCGAGCTAGATCTGCCTTCTGCGGTCTTATCTTCGCGTTAACACTGAGCGGATCATCGTTCGGGGCCGACTCTAGCAAGAACGAGCCGCTGGCGGAGGTAAATGGTGAGACGATTACGACCGAGGAGCTTAACCGCGCCCTTGGGGCGAAGCTCGCGAAACTCGAGGAGCAGATTTACGATCTCAAGCGTCGGGAATTGGATTCGCTTATCGAGCAGCGGCTGTTTGCTCAGGAGGCGGCAAAGCGGAAAATCTCCATCGCGGCTTTGCTGGATGCCGAAGTGACAGCAAAAGTCGGGCTGGTCACCGAAAAGGAAATCGACGACTTCTATCAAGCGAACAAAGCGCGCATACGCGGGGATGAGGTCGACGTGCGGCAAAAAATCCGGGCCTTCCTGCAACAGCAGAAGTTAGCTTCTCAGCGGGAACTTTTTGTACAATCGCTGCGCACGCAAGGTAAGGTTGTCGTTCACCTTCAACCTCCGCCTGTGATTCGCGTTCAGGTGTCCACAGAGGGTGCCCCCGTCCGCGGTGCGGCGGACGCGCCGGTAACGATCGTCGAATTCTCCGACTTTGAGTGCCCGTTCTGCAAGCAAACCCAGCCGACACTGAAGCAGCTACTTGAGCGCTATCCCGGCAAGGTGCGGCTCGCCTATCGGGACTTCCCGCTGGATTCGATTCATCCGCAGGCGCGGCGCGCCGCAGAGGCCGCCCGCTGCGCTCAAGATCAGGGAAAATTTTGGGAATATCACGACGTGCTTTTTACCCAGTCTCCCCAATTGGCTCTCGAAGATTTGCGGCGTCACGCTGGACAAGTGGGTCTTGATGTCACAAAGTTTGACGGTTGTCTTGCCGCGGGCGTGCATAAAGCCACGGTGCAACGGGACCTAGACGAGGGTAATCGGCTGGGGATTACTGGCACACCAGCTTTCTTTATTAATGGGCGAACGTTGTCAGGGGCCCAGCCTCTCGAGGCCTTCACGAGATTGATCGAGCAGGAACTGGCGGGCGTAGCCGCCTCGGGGAAAGGTAAGGAATAGAAGCGAACTGGTGAATGAGCGAGCTGGGAAAGGAATGCACGAATAAAGAAGCGGGCTAGTCACGCTCTACGAGCCACGAACACGATGGCCGATTACGAGTCACGAAATCTAATGTTGTATCGCTTCATTTTCTTGATTAAGCCGTGGCGACTCAAGCCCAACGCTTTTGCGGCGTGCAGCTGATTCTGCTTAGACTGCTGTAATGCCTCTTGGATCATGCGCTTTTCTATCTCGGAAACAACGTCTTTTAAAAACCTCGGCGTGGACAACGAGGGAGCGACTTCGGTGCCGCTTCTGCGCATGGCTTCAGATAGATCCTCTTTTGCAATTGTACTACCGGAGACTGAAAGGACCAGCCGCTTCATCTCATTTTCCAATTCTCTGACGTTTCCGGGCCAAGGATAGTTCATGCAGGCGCTTGCGGCTTGGGGAGCCAAGTTCATCGCTTCCTTCTTCATTTCGCGACAATAATTGGCTAGCAAATAGTTTGCTAAGCCCGGAATGTCCTCCTGAATCTCACGGAGCGGCGGCATCTGAATGTGGATCACTTTCAAGCGATAGTAAAGATCTTGACGAAAGGTCCCTTTTTGAATCTCCGTTTCCAGATTTTTGTTCGTCGCCGATAGAGTTCTCACATCGACAGGAATGGGTTTCCTCCCGCCCACGTGCTCGACCACTCTCTCTTGGAGGACGCGTAGAAGTTTGGCTTGCGCTGTCAAACTTAGATCCCCGATCTCATCCAGAAACAATGTCCCGCCATTCGCCGCCTCGAACTTCCCCAACCGCCGCTCCACGCCGGTCGCCACGCCTCGCTCAATCCCAAACAGCTCGCTTTCCACTAGACTCTCAGGGAGCGCCGCACAATTCAGAGCTACGAACGGCTTTCGAGCCCGCAGACTCTTGTAGTGAATCGCCTTGGCTGCCAGTTCCTTGCCCGTACCGCTTTCCCCCGTGATTAGCACATTCACGGAACTGTTACTGATCTGGTCGATCAACCTTAAGATGGCGTGAATTCTTTCGCTGCTGCCGATGATGCTTTGAGTGGAAAATCTCCCCTCAACCTCCTTCCATAGCTGCGCGTTCTCCTCTTGGAGTTGGTCCCGATGCCGCCTCATCTCTTCCACATGCTGCGCCGTTTCTATCGCAATCGCCGCCTGCGCGGCTAATGCTTTCAGAATCTCTTCGTCCTCCTTGCCGAATGCACCTGTCTTCTTATTCAATACCTCAAACGTTCCGATGATCTCTCCTTCGTGGTTTCGCAGTGGGATGGCGAGAAGGCTCTGCGTGCGATACCCGGTACGAAGATCAATCTCCTTATAAAAGCGCGGATCTTGGTGGGCGTCCTCGACATTGATCGTTTGTCCCGTCAGGGCCACGGCTCCAGCGATGCCTAAGCGAGCGTCAAATCGAATCTCCTTGCTGCCAAGCGCAACTTTGGACCAAAGCTCGCCCCGTTCCCGATCGAGCAGAAAAAGACTGGCTCGATCGGCCTCCATCAGTTTAGTGGCTTCGTTAGCAATTAAGTCTAAAAGGGCCGCAAGGTCCCTTTCCGAATTTATTTTCTGACAGATTTTGAGAATGGGGAAGAGTTTCTCTCCCAGATGATTCTGCTCTTCACCAAATGGTTGACTGGTTGAATCCATCCGCTTCGCCTCTCACTATCCGCTGATCCAAATATTTGGCTTCGCGGTCTTTCGCCGTTGAAAGCTCCTTTAGCATTTTGATCGTCTAGCTGTCAACTAAGTCTACAACTGTTGATAACGTCTACAATGAAAAAAGCCCCGAGTATTTAGTGGGTTATGATGCTTTTCTCTAAACAGCGTGGCCAAAGCACCAAGTTACAGTCCTATAATGTTAAATAGGCTAAGTATACTGACGCGTATATTTCCTCTCCACTTCAGCAACTTACCTTAAGTTGTGTGAGTCTTCAGCAGCGTGGCACATGGGTTGCTCTTAGAGTTTGGTGAAGGCGGACTGAAAAGAGGGAAAAGCTATGACACCGCAGATTTTAGTCGCGTTAAAAAGTGAAGACCGACTCAGCCAGATGATCCCCTATATCGAGGAAGTCGCTCAGCGAGGGATGAAGGTTGTTTTCCTCATTGGTTTCCGCCCGAAAGCAGCCTCCAAGGCGCCGCGTTATAACTCGCTAGCGTTTAAAGGTGTTGAAGACGTGCGGTTCGTGGGGGACCTGGAGAAACCGATGTTCGCGGGCGAAAAGATCAGCGAGACGCTGTCGATGGAGGAGCAAAGGCTCTCGGCCGAACACAAGGCGTTTCTCGCTCTGGAGGCCTTGCACAAAAGAGGAGTAGAAATAACTGTGGATGTCTACGCGGGGTCACTGAAAAGAGTAGTGAAGAGCTACACGCGTAAGGGAAATGTTCATTACATCATGAAGCGGGCGGGAAAGGTTCTTGCGATGATGCAGTTTGTCCGCAGGGCGTTCCCTATTTTCGGCTCGCTCAATGGGCGAGGTTTTTCTCCCGTACTCCGGCTCCATTCCACCCACGCAGTCTAGGGCTGATGATATAAGCTGGTAGGGGAGCGGGACTGCGCGTTAGCGGCAAACGGCTGGAGCTGAGTAAAGCGCCTCAAACACGTACGAGCAACGATACAGAAGGAGGGAAATGATTATGGCAGGCCAAATCTTGATTCCATTCAATTCGCATCTCCAGCTTGAGGACATCATCTCTGTTATTGAAGAGGCCGCCAAACCGGGGATGAGAGTCGTTTTCCTCGTTCGTTATCCCGTAGATCCCTGGGTATGGTTCCGGGATCACTGGGTAACAACAGAATCTTCGAGAGACGCCATGCTGGCGGGAGGGAAAGTCATGGAGAGATACTCCTGGGAGGGGCAAAGGGCGTTGGCAGAAGAGATGGTTGCTCCATGGCGTCACGTTTTGCAAAAGATGGGAGTAAAGGCAAGCGTGGCTGTTTATACCGGCAGTTTGTCAAGCGTGGTGGAAAATTATAGTCGCGAGGACGAGACCTCTCTCGTAATGCGGGGGCAGAATAGCCTTCCTATAATGGGCTTCCTCCGCAGACCCATCGCTTTCATCTTAAAAACGGCGTGGTCACTCACCGGTCCCACAAAGGTACCGAGCACAAGAGAATTAGGATCCTTTGCGATACGGAGCGAGCCAAAATC
>JAHKKJ010000070.1 GCA_020027655.1 Deltaproteobacteria bacterium
GGAGCGAATGGCGCAACACTTTAGCAAGATTCTTCACGCTACGGATTACTCCAAAGCTTCGGCTCGTGCCCTCGACGAAGCCGTCGCTCTGGCCAAGCAGAATCGCGCGGAACTGTTGGTATTGCATGTGATCGATCCTGTGACGCCGTATGTCACGGGAGAGGATATTGGTGGCGCCGATCTCTATATGAAGTTGGAAGAGACGACCAAGCAAGAGGCCGAAACCTCCATGAAAAAGCTCATGGAAAAACTACGAAAGTTAAAGGTCAACGCCAAAAGTCTTTTGCTCCGTGGTACTGCTCACGACCAGATCGTCAGAGCTGCCAAGAGCCGAAGAGTAAACCTGATAGTGATTGGAACCCACGGCCGGACCGGACTTTCCAAGCTCCTCATGGGGAGCGTTGCCAACCAAGTTGTTTCAACGGCTCACTGTCCGGTTCTCACTGTTCGCGGAAAATAGTTTTTTATATGGCGCAGGAATATTCGTTACAAAGTTTCATCCGAGATATGCATGATATTACCCGCGGCGAAAATTCGCCGGCAACAATCGTCGCTGCGGCAAAACCGTTGCTGGCCAAGCTCGTGCAGCGTCCAGACTGCGTTGAGTCGAAGTTCAAGAAACGGGGCGCCACGGAGTACGGGCGCTACATGCTCCACCGTGCGCCCCGATTCAACGTTACGGCCGTCGTCTGGGGACCCGGCGATGGCGCCAAAGCGCACAATCACGACACTTGGGGTTTGGTCGGCGTGGTCGAAAACGAAATTCAGGAAACCCGCTTTCGCCGATTGGACGATGGGGCCAAGACAGGCTACGCTAAGCTGGAAGTGAAAAACGTCCTGAAGAATTCCGCCGGGACGGTTTCCTGTCTAGTCCCGCCCGACGACGACATTCATGAGATGAATAACGTCTCGGATCGGAACACCGTGGAAATCCATGTGTACGGTAAAGATCTGGCAGAGATGCCGCGCCTGCGTTTCGATGTCGCCAACGATAGCGTCAAGACCTTCGCCAGTCCGAAGTACCAGAACTGCTAGTGCGCCGACGGGTTCAAAGTTCAACGTTCAAGGTTCAAAGTTAGGGCAAAGCCTACGGCTCCCAAAACGATTAGAATACGTTGAACTTTTGAACATTGAACCTTGAACAGCTCAGGGCGTGAGCTTGATTTCCCATTCCAGGTAATGCCGCATCGCTTCCTTGTCTCCTTTTACCGAAGGCGACAATACGACGTCGTTCGGCTCCATCAGACAGGACTCCAGACCCCTCTCGGTCGGATAACCGGCGCGTGCCCAGGTCTGAACACCGCCGTCCAAAACAAAAACTTCCGTGTACCCCATTTCCGCAAGCGTTCGTGCCGCGAGAGTGGAGCTCCGCCCATCAGCGCACGAAAGGAGGATGGGCCGGGTATGATCGCTAAGCAACGCTGGGAGTTTGAGCTCCAACCACCCCCGAGAAATCCACTTGCTTCCGGACAGATGAGCCGCTGTGAAGTCGAGACTACTGCCGACGTGCAGAACGCTGACCGATGAACTTTGCAACAAGGAGTTCACCTCGCTAGGTGCAAGCATGCGGGCAAGCTTCCTCGCCGCCTCAAATCCAAGCGGTTCGTTTTGCGACCCGCCGGATTCGACTGCTCCGCCGTTCTCGCGCCAAGCCTCAAGACCTCCCTGTAAAACTTTCACATCCGGAAAGCCCATTTGCCGGTACCAATAAGCGGCCATGACCGCGCGCGCCGACTGATTACTGACAAAGATGATCCGGCTGTTTTTCACAGCGACGAAGTCGTCGGCGCGTTGCACGGCCTGGCCGCCGGGTATATTGAGCGACCCAGCGGTGTGGCCATCCTCGTACTCACCTTCGGATCGCACATCGATAAGGTAGGTAACACCAACGTCATTTCTTGTCGGGTGATCGAAAAGTTCGCGGGCTGAAACCCATGACAGCCTCTCCTCCTCAGCGATCCGCAGCGCAATCTCTCGGGCGTGTTTTCGACTCCCGTCGGGTGCGTTCGGGGCGACCCTGGCGGGCGCCGATTCCAATTCCAACCCTGTCAACACCCAGCCCATGGTGCCGTTTTTGAGCGCGCGGACATTGTTCAAGCCCAAGCGCAGCAGGCCCGCCGTGCCGATAATACTGCGCGTCCTGCCGGCGCAGTTAACCACGACGGTGGTCTCTGGCTTTCGCCTCAAAGCCTCCGCCCACAAAATCAAATCGCCGCCGGGAACATTGAGACCGCCGGGGATACAGAAACGCCCGTACTCCTCCGGCGTTCTCACGTCGAAGATCATCAAGTCGGCGGCTCGCTCCTGCAGGCTTTTAAGCTCTTCGGGCGAGATTTCGGGAATAGCTCTTTCATGATGAACCTTCTCGCCGAAGGCTTTGCTGGGAACATTGACGCCGCTGACCGTCGGAAGCTTCTCTTTTCGCCATCCCGGCAGTCCGCCATCCAGGATCGAAACATTCTCGTAACCGAATTCTCCGAGTGTATGGGCAGCGAGCGCTGCCCGACCTTCGCCTTCGTCGTACACGACGATGGGAATCCGCCGGTCCGGCACCAGTTCGGCGATGCGAAATTCGATCTGGCTCCGCGGCAACGAAGTCGCGTTGCTAATTTGACCCAGATTGAACTCGCCCCGCTCACGAACATCGAATACGGCATGGGGAGTTTTGGAAGCCATCAAAGCTGCCAAATTGCGACACGAAATTTTGTCAGACATAGTTTAGATCCTCTATTTCTTAGACTCAGCTTGACCCCTCTTTGGTTCTGTTCTACTAATGCTTGCAGAAAATGCAACGATCGAGCCTGTACTATTCATTGATCGAGGAAAAGGCACAACACACTCTGGACCGAGAAGTGAGCCTCGAAGCGAGCGGGCATAGGAGCATAGAGCTTCAATGGCTTTTCGGGCGCTTGGCTATAAGCTCGCGGTTCATCCTCGCTGTGCGCTCCACCGCTCCAGCTTGCGGGTCTCCTCAAGGTACAGGCCCATTGCCCGCGACCGGAGAGGCTTGCTTCTCGGTCGGTCTTCTGTGAACAATCCAGGCTAGGAGTCATCTTAGAGAGGAGCCCATGCAAAATTCTCAAGAACGCTTTCACGGTTTATTCATCCCTTACGTAACACCTTTCGAAGAGTCCGGCGCGTTGGATATCGAAAGCCTCGAACGCTTGGCCACCCACTTCGTGTCTCTGAATGGCGTCGCCGGATTGGTCTCATGCGCGCGCATCGGGGAGGGGCCGGTACTGACAGTGCACGAAAAACGCCGCGTTTATGAGAGCGTCGGCAAAATCGCGCGCAACGCCGGCCGCGTTCACATAGCAACCATCACGCCGCAATCCACCGACGAGGCCATCAACCTGGTGCGCGACCTGGAAACGCTACCGGTGGATGCGGCCATGATCTTTCCCCCTTTGCTTTTCGCCTGGGGTAAAGTGGAAGGCGAGCTTAAATTCCGCTTTTTCGAAGATCTCACTCGCAGCACAAATTTGCCCCTGGTGCTCTTTCAGATCCCGGTAAAGAGCTACTGGTATGATGTCGAAACCATCTGCCGCATCGCCAGATTGGAAAAAGTCGTCGCTTTGAAAGAAGCCTCCTTCGACATTAAGCTTTTCACAGACACCATGCAGCAACTGGAGCGCCAAAACGCAACCATGGAAGTCCTTACAGGCAACGATCGGTTCGTCGCCGAGAGCTATCGGCTGGGCGCTTCCGGCGCGCTGATCGGCGTGTCGAACGTAGCGACCGAAAAGTGGGCGGCGATGGATGCCGCAGGCCGCGCGGGCGATTTTGAAAACGCTGCAGCGATTCAAAAAGAGCTAGAATCCTTAAAGGAGCTGATTTTCAGCGAACCCATCGTCGAAGCCGTAGCACGGATCAAAGTCATTCTAGAGCACGAAGACTTGATCAAAAGCGCCACCGTCCGGCGTCCGCAACTCGGCATAGGCGAATCAGAGAAAAAACAGCTGCTCGATACCTACCGAACTCTCAAGGAAAAAGCTTACCGATCGTCAGAAGATTTCTCCGAGCGCAGAAAAAGCGGAACGGCTCCCTAAAAACCGCCGGGAGTTTAACTCGTAGGCAGTCCCTCAGTTATATTCCTGGCTCCCTCGCGTGGGAATGACAAAGGCAAACAAAGCGACGGTGACGGCCAATATCATGGCGCTCAAGGCCAATGACCAGTGGACTCCAATCAGGCTGCCCAACACTCCGACCGTTATGCCGCTAAAAGCTTTCAGGCCGTGAGCCGCCATGTTGTAAAGTCCGACCAGGCGGCCGCGCAGGTTCGGGGGAGAATGAAGCTGGACGAGAGTCTGAGACATGGAGAGGGAGGTCAGGTTGAGAATTCCGGCAAGAAAAAGCAGCACTAAGGCGAGTGGGTAACTTGTCGCGGCAGCGAATCCGGTAATGGCCAGAGACCATAGGATCGTACAGATAATCGCCGTTTGCGCCCGGGGCTGCAGCAGACCTCTTCCCTCAAGTAAAATGCCGCCGACCACGGCGCCGGCAGCGTTGGCGCCGAGCAGCGCGCTGTACTCAAGGCCGGCTTCGTCGGTGCCAAGGTCGTGCGCGTACTCCGGCATTAGGGCTTGAAAAGCGGTTCCAACGAAGAGTGCGGAAAGACCCGCTAAAAGAATCATTGAAACAATCGTGCGGTTACCCGCGACGTCACGAAAAAGGGTAATCGCGTCCTTCAAACCCATTCCACGCCGTTGGGGCAAACCCTTCGTCTGGCGGTGACCGGTGTAAGGGGCCTTCCACAACCATAGGGTCAGAGGCAAATAAATGAGCACATTCACCAGAAGACCGACCGGCGGCCCCAGGAATAGCATCAGCCCGCCGCCCACAGCCGGTCCCAAGAGAACTCCCAACTGGCGACTGGTTGAATTGAGTCGAACCGCGCTTTGGAGGTGTTCTGGGCCCACGATATCATGAATCAAAAGCTGGCTGCCTGGCCCCCATAGGACTCCCGCCATTCCGTGCACGGTGAGCAAGATGACGGCGTGCCACACCTGCATGGTATTGGTCAAAAAGAGCAGCCCCCAGGCAAGAGAAACCCCCATGAACATGAACTGCGCGGTCTGGATGATTCTGCGGCAATCGAACCGGTCGGCGAGCGCCCCGAAGTACACTGAGAACAGCAAATGAGGCATCCAGTGACTCAAGACGGCGAAGCCCGCCAAGGTTGGGGAGCGAAAGAGCTGAAACATAACCCAGTAACTGATGACGTGCTCGATGTGATCGGCCATCATCGCGAGCATCGTGGTGGCAAAATAAGCTCGAAACCCGGGGTGATGCAGCGCCGCAAAGGCAATTTTCTTACGATCCGTTGTCTGAACGCGGTCCGTGGATCGTCCTGAGAAATGGCTCGCGGCTGACGAACCTGATGCGGATGACTCTGACTTTTCTGCCGTATCTTTCCAGTTGTATGCCAAAAGACGTCTCGATGTGCTGTTTGAAGTTGCTGGCCGCCCAAAGGTACCGGATAGGAAGATCTTATGCAAACTAACTCATTCGGTCAGCTTGGCTCAGTCCGGTACGGAAAGGGGCTAACCAAAGATTTGATTAAGATACAGCGGTCTAAACGCTTGGCCTTGGACGCTGCTTCACCGGTTTTCCGAAACCTGCTGGTCCGACTGGTTCTTAGACTCTTCGGGCACATGTGAATATGAACGGAGTTCAGCCAGCCGTTCCGACCGAGCCCATTGCGTCAGAGGTTTTCCATCGGCAAGCGCCTGAAGCTCCCGAACCCAAACCTTTCGTTGAAGGATCAAGGGTCTGTCGGAAAGGCCCAAAGTCTCGTTTCTGCGAGTCTCAACCGGCCCCTGACCCGACTGCACGGCGTAGTCTTGGATCCATACAATATTGGCCCGCTCCGGGCCTTCGATGTCTTGAATTCGCAGATCACCGCGCAACACCGCCTCAGCCACTTCACTGGGGGGCCGCCCCAACTGGCCAGTGCGGGCGGCGTGGCGCCGTTTGACGGCTTCGCCCTCGATTCCGTCCTTTACGTGCTGAATGTCTAATTGGAAGCTTGCATGGCGTTCGTCATCAATCGGTACCCGCCAGCACAGATGATCTCTGTCGGATTCCTTGAAGCAAAGGAGGTTGGGCATGGCAAAGTGTAAATATTGAGTTCGGCCGCTTTCAGCCACGGTCGTCAGCATCACACCCCATTCCGTCTCCTCCGGTATCACTGTGGGAATTTCGACGGGGCGAACGAGAAAGAATTCAGACTCCCGGTGCGTGAAAGGGATGTGAACGGGATCGTTTTCCAGATTGTTCATAAAGTTGCACGGCCGGATGTAGGTTTCCACCCAGCAATCCTCTCGGTCCCACTCGGGATAGCGTGGCAGCGAAGGCGGTTCGCCTTCGCCAAAATAAACAAAGATCAACCCAAGGTACTCCTCAGTCGGGCAGCTCCGAATGCAGACCTTTTCCGCGAAGGTCTCCTTCTCGGCCGGCTGCTCTATACATTGCCCGGAGCTATCGAACTTCCACCCATGGTAACGACAGCGGATACTATCTTCCTCTACCCAACCCAAAGATAGCTGGGTGCCGCGATGGGGGCACCGGAAGCCGACAACATGAGGTTTCCCGCTATCTCCTCTGTAAAGCGTGAACTCCTCGTTCATGATCTTGATCGGCTTCGTCCAGCCCGGCTTCAGATCTTTGGACCGGTAGACTGGATGCCAAAACATCCGCATATACTTACCCGCTATGGTCCCGGGACTCGTTCGGAAGCAATCCATGTAGTCAACCTTAGCCATCGCACTCCTCCTCAGATTCAATTAGCAAAAACTTCGTGTCTTTCGTCCAGATATCCTACTTAGAAACGGTCCAGCGAACAAGAATAAAGGCGCTCACTTGATGATTGAGCGGAATAACTTGCTGTTCTCCTCGAAGTCTTTCGCAATATCCGGGTTCACAGGGCAAAGCTTGACGCCCTCTACGAGCCGAGGGAATCGCTGTTTGACTTCAAGTCGCACCTCAAGAGGGCGGCACGACAGCGCGTGCATTCAAAGTTTCAGTCGGGAGAAATCAACCTAACCGATCTCGCCACCCCGCCCAGGAGCGGCAAACGCCAATAAGGCAAATGTCACCGCCATCAACACCATCGCGCTGATGGCCAGCGACCAGTGAATCCCGATCAATCCACCGACGACTCCCACTGTGACGCCGCTAAAGGCACGCAACCCGAAGGCCGACATACTGAAAAGTCCGATCAGCCGCCCGCGCAGATGCGCCGGCGCGAGCAATTGTACAATAGCTTGCGCCGTCGAATAAAAGGAGAGACTCAACACCCCCGCGCAAAATAACAGCGCGAGAGACAGATAATAATTAGTGGAGAACGCAAACGCCGTGATCAACGCGCACCACATCATGGCGGAGGTGATCGCGGTCCGGACGTTCGCTTTAAGCCAGCCCTTCCCTTCGAGCAAGAAGCCGCCAAAAACAGCTCCGGCCGCACTGGCGATCAGCAAAGCACTGTAGGTGAAATCGGCCTTGTCTGCTCCAAGGTCATGAGCGAACTCCGGCATCTGCGTATGAAATGCGTTGCCGACGAACAACGAGGCGCTACCTCCCAAAATCACCATCGTAATGATCGGCCGGTTGTGCCAAACCTCACGGACCACGCTTATGGCATCTTTCCAGCCGATGGCTCGCTTGGGCGGCGCCCCTTCGCGAAGATGCCCCGTGTACGGAACCACGAGCAACCAAAGGGTCATCGGCAGATAAATGAGGGCGTTCGCCAGGAGAGCCATGGGCGGGCCCACTAACAGCATCAATCCTGCCCCCACCGCCGGACCGAAAAGTATCCCTAGTTGGCGGCTGGTAGCGTTGAGCCGCACGGCGCTTTGGATATGCTCCGCACCCACGATATCATGGATGATCAGTTGTTCGGCGGGAGTCCACAAAACTCCGGCAATCCCGTGAAGAACAAGCAGAACCGACGCATGCCATACCTGAATGGTTTCGGTATAAAATAGAACTGCCCAGGCCACCGATACGGCCATGTACATGATCTGCGCTGACTGGATGACTTTCCGGCAATCGTAGCGATCCGCGATGCCGCCGAAGTAAACCGACAGCAAGAGAAAAGGCGTCCAGTGACTGATGTCGGCAAAGCCCGCTAACACCGGTGAGTGAAACTTTTGAAACAGCAGCCAATAACTGATGACGTGCTCGATGTTGTCCGCCATCATGGCGAGCATGGTAGTGACAAAAAACCAACGAAAGTCGCGATGTTGTAAAGCTGCGAAGGCGACTCTCTTATGCGAAACCGCCGAAGTTCCCCCGTGTAATGTCGCGCTGTCAGAAGCCAATGCTGGTCCGTGATGTAGTGAGGTTGAATCCAAGAAGTAACGAATATTGGAAGGCTATGCAAATCAATGAGCCCCGCGTGGGGAATTTAGTTTTTGACTTCTGAATACTGGCTTCTGCTTTATCGGTCTCCTACCGCCGCACTTGCGCCAGGCGCGGGTCCAAGGCATCGCGCAGCGCGTCACCGAGGAGATTGAAGCTCATCAAGGCAAAGAAAATGAAAAGCCCCGGCAAGAAAACTTGCAGCGGCGCGATGAAGATATTGGTGGAAGCGTTGGTGAGAAGATTGCCCCAACTCGGAGTCGGCGGCTGGATACCGAGGCCGAGAAAACTCAACGTGGTTTCGGCGCGAATAGCGGCGCCGGCGTCCAGTGTAGCTGCGACGATGAGGGGGGCGAGCGAGTTAGGCAGAAGGTGGCGCAGCATGACGCGCCAGCGCGAAGCCCCCAAGCACTGAGCTGCGAGGACAAACTCTTGTTCGCGATAGGAAAGCACGGCGCCGCGCGCCAAGCGGGCGGCGTTAGTCCACTCTAGCGCCACAAGAATGATGATAATGTTCAGCAGCCCCGGTCCGGCCACTTTAGAAAGGACCAGGAGAAGCACGATGCGCGGAATCGTATAGATGGTGTCTACGATTCGCATGAGAACGTTGTCGAGGACTCCGCCCACATAACCTGCCAAGATTCCCAAAATGCCTCCCAGGATCACCGTGCTCAACCCGACGGTTAATCCTACCGCCAGTGAAACCCGACCGCCGTACATGATCCTCACCCACGTGTCCCGTCCCAACTCGTCCGTGCCAAACCAGTGGCCGGGAGACGGACCGTGCATCCGCTCCCCCAAGGAAACTTGATCGAGCTGGTAGGGAACCAAATGGGGACCGGCAACCACCAGGAAAAGCAAGAAAACGAAAAAGAAAAAACCAACGTAAGCCACGCGATGTTGCTTGAAGCGGCGCCAGATGACGCGCCAGTATCCGGGCTGACGCTCGGATCGAGCTATAGGCCAACGACGCTCAGATACATCCATGGGCTTAATTCCGATACCGGATGCGCGGGTCGAGCCAACCGTAAAGAACGTCCGCCAGCAGGTTACAAAAGACAACCGTCACTGCGATGATCATGACCACGGTCATCGCCACCACGTAGTCGTTGCCCATAATCGAAGTGAAGAGCAACCGGCCCATACCCGGATAAGCGAAAACGGTTTCGACGACGGCCGAACCGCCGATGACCCGCGGCATGGTGATCGCAATGATGGTCACTACCGGAATGAGGGCGTTCTTGAGCGCATGCCGCGCAATGACCACTCGTTCACTGAGTCCCTTGGCGCGCGCGGTCGTCAAATAATCCTGGCGCAGCACCTCCAACAGGCTGGAGCGCATGAAGCGCTGCACCTGGATGATTTCGGAAGTGGCCAAAACCGTTACCGGCAAGACCAGATGCTTGATCCAATCGACGGTGGCCTCCCAGGTTCCCGGCGTGATATCGGGATTGACCAAGCCGGAAGTAGGAAACCAGCCGAGCTTGACCGAGAAGGCGATGATCAGCATGAGACCGAGCCAGAAGGCAGGAACCGAATAAGCAATAAAGGTCAGCGCGGTGAGTAGGTAATCGCCGATGGAATACTGGCGCACCGCGGAGTAGATACCCAGCAGAATGGCCACGGACTTTCCTATAATGACCGCCGCAACGGTAAGGACGAGAGTGTTTTTCAGCGCCGGCAGGATGATATCGACAACGGGCTGGCCGTACTCCCGCGAGTAGCCCGGATTGAACTGGATGAGCTGCCAGAGCCACTTCCAGTATTGCACGTAAAACGGATCGTCGAGGCCGTAGAGCTTGCGCAGCCGTTCATAATCTTGCGGGCGCAAATTGGGTACGTCTTCGAGCATGCGGTAGAGCGGGTCGCCGGGCATGAGGTAAAGAAGTAGATAGATCAGAGCCGAGATGAAAAGCAGCAGGGGAAGCATTTGAACAGTCCGGCGAATCAAATAATGGAGCATGGATTTTTCAGCGACTTCTCAGGACATGCTTTGCGCCCTTGTGTCTTTTGCGCGAGCCATTCCGGCTCGGTTGCGGCTCCGCCGT
>JAHKKJ010000473.1 GCA_020027655.1 Deltaproteobacteria bacterium
GGAGGCCGCCGAATCGTTACCAACGAAATCAGCCTGACGCTTCACCCGTCTCGTAAAGATCTCGAAGCGCATCTGAATGTCATGGACGAGGCAGGGGTTACCGTGTCCATTCTAACCGACCAGGTCCAGGTGCTGGGAACGGACGTGGCGAGGCTGCTGAACGACGGCATCGCCGAGGTTGAACGCAAGCACCCGACGCGTTTCCGGGGCTGCATTCATTTACCCATCCATGAGCCGGAGGCCGCGCAGCGTGAACTCGAGCGCGGCATTAACGAACTGGGCTTGCGCGCGGTGGCGTTGCTTGCCTGCCATCTCAATGTGCAGCTAGACAACCCGACAATGAACCCCCTCTACGAGGTGATCCAGAAACACCGCCTGCCCATCGTGATCCATCCCCAGTCGAAACCCACCGGCTCAGACACGCTTTACAACCTGGATCGCTGCGTGTTCCGGCCCCTGGAGACAACCCAGGCCATCGTGCGCGTGATCAATAGCGTGCTTCCCCGTTTTCCTGAACTGCGCTTCGTCATGCCTCATCTCGGCGGCGCCACTTCCTCACTCAAGGGGCGAATGATGGCCTTTTTTGAGACTGACGACGCCGATATTCCAGCCGATATGAAGGGCTACCTCAAGACCCAATCGGAGCAAAAGTGTTTCGGCCTGACCGAGCGCTTCGAGAAGCTATTTCAATCGCTTTATTTCGACACCGCGGGAACCGGGGCATGGCACCCGGCGCTAGCGGCGGCCTTCAATGTAACCACGGCGGACCGCATCATGTTCGGCACCGACTACCCGCTGGAATGCAAAACCGCGGCAAACGTCACGGAGTCTTTGGAAATGATTCGCCAGGCACCTTGTTCCGCGCGAGAAAAAACCGCGATGCTGGGCAAGACGGCGGCGGCATTGTTCAAGCTGCAGTATTCCTAGCGTCACATTGTAGATTTCAAGGAGGCAATATCGATGACTAGGTTTCTGATGGTCCTGGCAGCGAATATTGTGATTTCTACTTCAGCCATTGCCGCTGAAACGCAACAAAAAGATCGCGCACGTCTCGATCAGATTGAACAATCCCTGAAGTCCGATGTGCCGCGCGTGCTTTGCCTAGACAGCAATTTCGCCACCGGTGGCCAACCCACTGAACAAGCATACGCCAAGGCTGCCGCAAGCGGTTTTCATTCCGTCTTGAGCTTGCGCGCTTTCGGTGAAGGCATCGATCTCACGAAAGAGCGCTCTCTAGTCGAAAAAAATGGGCTGCGCTACTTCAATATTCCCGTGGTATCCAGCGCGCCGCGCGCCGAACAGGCGGACGAGTTCATTCGATTGGTTAAAGAAAAATCCAACCACCCAATGCTCATTAACTGCGCTACCGCTAATCGGGTCGGCGCCTTCATGATGATCTATCGTGTGGTTGAACAGGGCTGGAATGAGGAAAAGGCCCTGGACGAAGCGCTCAAAATCGGCCTGCGCGGCGACGAGCTGAAGAAGTTCGCCCAAAACTACATTGCGCAGAATAAGTTAAAGCGCGGGTAGAGAAGCCGATTTCGTTCTGAGTAACACCTGGCTCTATTCCGGAGCAGTTTCACTAACGGCTCAACGCTTCTAAGCACCTTTCAACTAACTTTGCTGGTTCTTTGTCGAATACCACCAGACCCCGCGTCGGCTTTTTGCAAAACTGAATAATCTCTTTGACATGGTCAGCTACCCCGCCGCTTCCTTCGAGTATGCCGATTATTTTCCCCTCATCGTAGGCTATGGTGAATTCGTTGAGCGTGCCGGTTGCGCCGCCCAATACAATGACCAGATCGGCGGACCGGACATTGATAACGTTGCGTCCCTTGTAGCCAAACCCGGTATAGACGATCACGTCCGCGCCATCGTCCGGCAAGCCGTAACGTTCTAAATGTTCCCTTCGATCCTGAGCCGGTGATATTCCCAGCGCAAAACCACCGTGCCTGCGGAAAGCTTTCGCGACCATATCCGGCAGACCCGTTGTGGCGCCCGTGACTAAAACACAGTCGTGCCGAGCCAGAGCAGCCCCGAGAACTTCTGCGACTTCTTTAACCCGCACTTTTTCTGATTCACTGAGGGCGTCATTCTCCGAGGCGCCCATGACCCCCACCACTGGCTTGCGCATCCACTCCTCCTTTCGGTGGAATCAGATGATCTTGTCGCGGCGCAGTTGAGCGATCGCGTCTGTGTTATAACCCAGATCCTTCAATATCGCCTCACTGTCTTCTCCGAGGCCCGGAATCCTGTCATAGCGCGCTTCGCTCCCTGACATCTTAAGAGCATTGGCGATGACCGGCACCCTCCCGACGGGCGAGTCCGCTTCTCGGATAAGCTTGCGGGCAATCACTTGGGGATGAGCGAGGACTTGCGCGATGCCCCGCACTTCACCGTAGGGCAGCTCAGCTTTTTTGAGCTGAGCCAGCCAGTAGTTGTGATCCTTTTCCAGAAAAATCTTTTCAATCGTCTCTTCCAATTCGCCGCGGTTTTTCCGCCGACCTTCGACAGTGGCAAAACGCGGATTTTCTAATAACTCCGGTCGCTCGATCACTTTGCGACAGAAAATTTCCCAATCCGACGCGCTGGCAACGGCGAGGTTCACATATTCCCCGTCACCTGCGAGATACGGACCGTAGGGTGTCACATAATGGTGACGCATTCCCACCCGCGCCGGCTCTTCGCCCGAATGCCAGTAATGATGTGGAAAATAACCGAGCCAAGACACGATGGAATCCAGCATGGAGACATCGATAAATTGACCTTGACCGGTTTTCTCCCGCTGGTAAAGCGCGAATAGAATGCCCAAAGCTGCATACATCCCCGCGGCGATATCAGCAATCGCAAGACCGGCCCGAGCCGGCTTGTCGGGATAGCCCGTGGTGGCGATGATTCCCCCTTCTCCTTGAATGAGGAGATCATAGGCCTTGACGTCGCGGTAAGGTCCTTCCTGGCCATAGCCGGATAGAGAACAATAGATGAGCCTTGGATTGACCTCGCTCAGCGTTTCGTAGCCAAGACCGAGACGTCCAGCCACACCAGGGGCATAATTCTCGAAGAAGATGTCGGATGTCTTAGCCAGTTCTTGAAGTATGGCTCTTCCCTTTTCCTTCTTAACATCGACCGTGAGACTGCGCTTGTTTCGATTGAGCCAAACATAGCCCGACGAGAGACCGCGAACCACAGAGTCCCAGCCACGAATAACGTCACCGAGACCGGGCCGCTCCACTTTAATTACTTCCGCGCCCATGTCGGCAAGCAGACAGGTGGCAAAAGGACCGGAAAGCACCTGCTCAAAGGCCAGGATCTTGATGCCGTCCAGCGCGCGGATCGATTTCTCATTCGACGCCATTATTCCCTCATACGTCTTGAACGACTTGAACTACTTGAACGATTTGAACTGCCTGCTTTGGTTCCAGCCGTTCCAATCGTTCCAATGGTTCCAATCGTGTTCACTTGGATTCATCTTTGACGGTGGGAAACAAATCCTGCTTCGGCGCGTGGGCTTTCTTCCAGACCATCACGCTGCGGGAATAATCGATCACAACTTTGCCGTCTTGCTGAATACCCCGGGTGCGAACCTTGACGATGCCCCATTGCGGCTTCGATTTGGACTCTCTCTTCTCCAGGACCTCGGATTCCGAGTAAAGGGTGTCGCCGGCAAAAAGTGGATTCGGCAGTTTAATTTCGTCCCAGCCAAGGGCAAAGCCGTTTTCGCTCACGTCGGCGACACCCATACCGGCGACAATGGCGAGGGTCAGCGCGCTGTTAATCAGACACTTGCCGAACTCCGTGCGCTTGCCATACTCATTATTAAAATGAATCTGATTCGTGTTATTCGTCAGCAAAGTGAACCAGATATTGTCAGCCTCCGTAACGGTCCTGCCTAGACGGCAGCGATAAACGTCGCCCACTTCAAAGTCTTCGAAGAAGCGCCCTTCCCAGCCGGGTTTGACAGCCATACTTCTCTCCCCTTTCTGCAGCACATGCTTTACGCTATATACTAGCAGGCTGCTGAAAAAGACTCATATGCTTCGTTGCGCTCAATCGCCTCGCTCCAACATACCGGGTAAGTACGCCTGCGCTCGTCGATTCTTCGCGCGCCTCGCCTCTGAGATCTTTTTGAGCAGCCTGCGACCATAGCTTTTCACAGCCTGCTAGGGGCTAAATATAGGAGGCGGTAATGGATTTCAACCTGACGCAGGAACAGCTGCAGATCCGCGAAGAGATAAAAAAAGTCTGTAAGGAG
>JAHKKJ010000474.1 GCA_020027655.1 Deltaproteobacteria bacterium
GATTTCCAACTGGATCGCATCAATACCTCGGCCACGATGGCTGCCATAGGTTTGAACGATATAGCCGCCCACATATCGCTCTTCCTTGTGGGACTCGGTTGTCGAGGGCAAGACCTTGTATCCCATCAGCTCCAATTGGTTGAAGATGCTTTTTGGCCCGTTAATCGCTTCCGTGCCGAAGCGCAGAGTCAGTGACACGACGGTCTTGCCGTTACCAGTTCCCCGGTAAATTGCCTCGGCTTGGGCTCCCTGGCCGTGTATGTCGAGCAGTAAACCGCGCCCCCATTCTCGGCCTACGTGGTCGTGCGCCTCCCGTAACGCGTTGTGGTAGCCATCGTAATACGGTTTTGCCTCTCTTGACTCGTAAGCGCCCTCGGTGGGCCGGTTAGCGTCCAGATATTTCCGCTCGATGCGGGCCACAACCAAGAAGGGTTTTGCGTTCAACCTCTTCTCCAGCCGTACGGCAATTGTTTCCGCTAACTCATCCGTGTTGTTGTCCCGCCCGGTAGCAAATTGACTCACTCCAGCTCCACGCCGGGCGGGCACCCCAGGAATTGACTGGCGGCCGCCGTGGGGTGCCGAAAGTATGATCGGCAGCATTCCCGCCCACACCATCAACATTTTTGACGCTCCGATTGGTGGCGCGCGAAGCTTTCGAAAGAGTGGGCAAGAATTCCAACGGATAAAAAAATTATGAAACGACTATAGCGTTGCATTATCGCGATCAGAAAAATTTGTCTCTCTTAACAAATTGGAGATTTCCGTTCATGCTGAGCCGAGTCGAAGCATTCATAGGCTTTTCAGTTGCATCGTTCCAAACTCCTCACGCCTTACCCCTCACCCCTTACGTGACAGGTGATTAGTTTGTGCCCGGCGGTCCCAAGTGCTCGATCACGTACCCTTGAGGATACGTGGGATGTCCCATTTCAGTACGCCGGCGGGGCTTCCCGCGCGCGGGCAGGAAACGCACGCATCCTGCGCGCAGGCGCAGAGCACCCGGCACAAGCCAACGCATCAGTGGCGACGGCTGCGGAAAGCCGAAAGCCTCAATAAGCCGATCGTCCAGCAAGGCATAGATCGCCGACCGCACCACCGGCGCTGAAAAATATGGGAACCAACTGACGAACAATTCACGGGTCGCCGCGCCCACTCGCCGATTGGCTTCCGTGAAACGATAATGCTCTCTCTCATAGTCTTTATTGAAGCGTTCGAAAACGTCGTAGTCCGCGGGAATACCCCGGATGTTCATCCGCCGGCCGACTTCGCGCCAAAAGAAAAAATAACCCAGCCGCTCCTGCTCGCACAGCAAACGCCAACCGAATCTTTCATTCCAACGGATCGGCTCAAAGATAAACGTTGACAATACATACAGAAAATCTTCATTGGCGATGGTGAAGCGGCCATGCAATTGGTTCAGGCGCCGGAGCGCTCGCTTGCCGCGCTCGCTGTCATAGCCCCATTCCAGCAACTCGCTGACAATAATATCCGTGTCGTCGTAACGCTTCTGGGAGCGCTGTGAAAACTCTCCCGTCCGGTCAAGCAGGGTGGATATGCTCGGGACGCAAAAGGTACGAAAAAGCGCAAATTCCAATGCCCGCGTCGTATCAAAGGGAAAGTCGTAGCAGGTCGAGAGAAAAATAATACGCTGGTGATCCTTCTCGGGATCCAGCCGTTCAATGGCATGTAGAATGGCGTAGCGGGACATGGCAGCTTTGATTAGGGCCTTCAGGCTTCCGTGCGGCTCACCGCGGAAGCGCTGTTATTCATCTGGACGCAGCGCTTAAGCAAAGATATTCTCACCACGAAGTGTGTCATGTCTTACGCTCGCCCGCAGAACATGAAAATGCAGATCATCGTCATGCCGGCATGGATTGCCGGCATCCAGGTTCGCAAGGATGGGTCCGGAAACGTCCATGTCAACCTGGATTCCAGCACTCCATGCTGGAATGACGCAATTGAAAGGTTCTGCTTAAACTGACCGAGGCCCCTCCGTGCCGTATTTTCAAAGGAGGTCGCGAAGGACGCGAAGACCGGATAACGGAGAGGAAATCGAGTGCGGAAAAAAATGTTTTCTTCCTTCGGGCTTCCCTCGACGTTGCTCGAGGCATGCTTCGTGTGCTCCTTCGTGGTCAAATCCGTGGCTCAGTGCCGAACTGCTCCTCGGCCCGATTCGCTATCCTCGATCCTCCATCCTCGATCCTCGGTGTCTGTTCTGGTTGCGGCTCCAGCCGCGCTGGATCTTTGCGGTGAATACTCCTTTACAGCCAACCCGGAAGAGCCTTTTTTTGGACTATCATTTTGCCTCAGGCACTTTCTTGCGCAACGTGTCAAGAAAACCAGCCGGGAAAGGCTCGCTGTTCAGCTCCATTGCCCGCTTCGCCTTGACCCATGCTTCAGAATATCTTTCCTGTTCATATAGCGAAAACGCCCATTCGCGCCAACTGCGCGCATAATTGGGATCCATCTCCAAACTCTCGGCGAAGCGATTATTCGCGATCACGAAATGCTGCGCGCGGTCGAGCTGTTTATCCGCCGACAGTCGCGCCCCATAGCTCGAGTGCACCGCCCCCAGATCCGACAGAAGAGCCACTCTTTGCTTTGAATCGTCGATCAGCTCTCTCGCCGCTTCAAGCTGTTCAATCGCCTCCGCCAATTTTCCTTGCTCGCTCAACACCGCTCCGAACCCCCAAAAGGCTTGGTAGTTTTTCGGGTTGAGCAGCCACGCTTCGTTGAATCGTCGCATAGCAACGTCCAACATGCCCTTTCTGACACTCGCCCATCCCTGCTCCGTTAAAGCACGACTTGCAGCCTGCCTGTTGCCGAATCTAAAGGTGGCGTCCCGAATGAAGTCCTCGTCGACTTTCTTCAAGCTCTCTGGTCGAGTTACTCCAGGCTGGCCGTACATCGGCAATTTTTCGTTTGGATCACTCTGGGCGGCGGCCCAACTCACCGGAAAAATGGTCACCGACGCGACGACTGCCAACAGACCCAGCGACGCGAAGCCGCAACCAAAAGAAAAATGGATAGCACCACGAAGCGCACGAAGAGCACGAAGGAGGAAACCATTTTTTTTAAGATTCGATGCCTCTTCGTTAATATCCGATCTTCGTGTCCTTCGCGACCTTCTTGGTGCTAAAGTCTTTCGGTCAAACAGTGTATCCGTGAGAATCGATCGCAAAAATTTGCGCAAACTGCGAAAACTTTTAAGCATAGTAGTAGAGAACGCACTGCGTTCGTTTGTTCTTCGAAGTTGAATTGCCCATGAAATGATTTCTTTCTTTCCAGTCGCGTTATAATAGCAGCGTCGAAACGCTTCTGCCATCATTCCACTCCTTAAACTTGACACTTCCCAAAGTTCGGAGCTATTTTGACGCAATTCTAGTCATTAGGAGAATTCGATGATCGAAGGACTCAAAGACAAGGTAGCCATTGTGACAGGCGGCGGACATGGGATCGGGCGGGCTTACTGTTTAGGTTTCGGCGGTGCCGGTGCGAGGGTGGTCGTCGCCGATATCGATGAGCCGGCGGCTGTGAAAGTGGCAAAGGAAGTCAATACGCAGACGGATGCCAAGTCGCTGTCGGTAAAAGTCGACGTATCCAATGAAACGTCGACGCAACTGATGGTGCAGACGATCCTGGAGCAATTTGGCCGCATCGACATCCTGGTTAACAACGCGGCGATCTTCGCCACCATTCCCATGAATCGTGGCGGCATCGACTCCATCGACCCGGCGGAATGGGATCGCATGATGGCAGTAAATCTAAAAGGCCTATTTTTTTGCTGCCGCGCCGTGTTGCCGACGATGCGTAAACAGAAGTCGGGTAAGGTCGTGAACATCTCTTCCGGCACGGCCTTGAACGGCAGCGCCGGCCGTATCCATTACGTCACTTCCAAAGCCGGGGTCATTGGATTTACCCGGTGTCTCGCCCGCGAGGTGGGCGAGGATAACATCAACGTCAACGCCATCGCCCCGGGCTCGACCCTGTCGGAAGACAACCCGAGCGAGGAGATCATCAAGATGCGCTCGGCAAGACTCAGCGACCGGGCATTGAAACGAGTACAGCTACCCAAGGACCTGGTCGGGACGGTGCTGTTTCTCTCTTCACCGTTAAGCGATTTCATGACCGGCCAAACGGTTGCCGTCGACGGCGGTGTAACCTTCTTATAGATTCTTTCGTTTGAAATGTTTTACAGAACCACTTCAAAAAATTTTCTCGCGCCAAGACGCCAAGAGCGCAAAGAAA
>JAHKKJ010000475.1 GCA_020027655.1 Deltaproteobacteria bacterium
CAGGTCATCGATCTGCTGTCTTCCCCTTACTTTCAACTCGACTCCTCAGGCATGGAAAAGATCCTGCCTCGCCCCGACATGTGGGATCTAGCCACCCGCGAGCTGGCAATCTGCAAAGGCATCCAGGAGTGGCGCCGCTTGAAAGACTACATGATACGGGATCTGATTCTCTCCCAAGTTTCTCACGACGATGAGCCGCGCGTGATTCGAATCGCTGCTGCACAGATTCGGGGCTTGGCGAATATTTTTAACGCGATCTTGATTGATTTAAACACTTTGCCGCCGGAGGCTTCTTGGAGTCGCTACGTTGGCGCGTGGAAAGAGCTGCTCAAGAAATACCTGGGAATTTCGTCGGGCAACGACGAAATGGAATTAGAGAACTCAGAGGATCTCGTCCGCGCGGAGATTCTCGCCATTCTCGACCGCCTAGCTGGACTCGACGCGGTGCGCGCGAACCCATCATTGAGCGATTTTAGCCAGACCTTTCAGCATTGGCTAGAGCGCTCGACCGTAGCAGCGCCCCCCCTAAACGCCGCTGGAGTGGCCGTGCTCAACGCCACCGCCGCCCGCGGCCAATCCTTCCGCGCGCTGTTTATCCTGGGCCTCAACGAGGGCGTTTTTCCTCGGACTATTAGGGAAGACGCCTTTCTTCGCGACCGAGATCGAGAAACCCTGGAGCGCGATCTGGGCTTTAAGGTGAACCCGAAACTCGCTGGCTTCGACGAGGAGAAGCTCGTCTTCACTCTGCTCGTGAACGCCGCAAAAGAGCGGCTCTATTGCCTGTTCCAGCGCTCCGACGAAAACGGCAGAGTGCTCGCTCCATCATGGTATCTGACGGAACTACGGCGAGCCCTGGAAAGTCACGCCGAGGATCATTTAAAGGAGTCTACCATCCCGCGTAGCATTGCGGATAAGACCAATACTGAACCTTTCGATCGGGATGATCTTCTATTGGCCGAAGAGCTGGCCGTCCGTTTAAGCCTCGACGACCGAGATCCCACGACTCTCATCGAGGCTTTCGATCTTTCTCCGGCGATTTACAAACAAGGGCGCCAAGTGGTGGAACGGCTGGACCTCAGTTCGGCGGCTTTGGATGCTTTTGACGGCGTGGTCAGCCCGTTATCCGATTACTGGCGCCATTTTTCCGAGCGCGGGCCCTCTCCCACCACACTGGAAACTTATAGCCGTTGCCCGTTTCAGTTCTTTGTGCGCCACGTGCTCGGACTCCAACGGCTGGAACGGCCGGAAGATACGATGGGCCCGAGTCCGGCAGAATTCGGCGAGGTCGGCCATCTGATCTTGAAATTCACCTATCAGGAGTTGATCGACCGGGGCTACTTTAGGGGCGAAGCCTCGGCTGTGGATATTGAATCCACGTTGACGACTATCGCGCAGCGGACTTTCGCAGAACATGCATCAAACAATCCCGTCGGCTATCCTCTGGCCTGGGAAATCCTGCAGGAAAGTCTCACACAACTGCTTCGCCAAGTCGTTGCTCGAGATCTCCAGGAAATCTCCGTCTCAGGATACCTTCCGGTCGCTGTCGAGGTCGACGCCAAAGAGCAATTGGGACCGAATTGGCCTGAGCCGTTGAACGGGCTGACCATTCGCGGCCGCATGGACCGGATCGACCGCGACAAGACGAAAAATCGTCTGCGGGTCATTGATTACAAATTCAAATTCGGAGCAAGTTTGACGGCCGAAGACAAGGATCTTTACCGCGCGGCGCTGCGCGGCGAGAAACTGCAACCACCCTTTTACTTCCTGCTTGGGAAACGATTGACGCCACAGGAAAAGAATCAAACTCCCGCGCCGGAAGTCGAGGCCAGCTTTTACTACATTGCCTCGCGCTGGACCGATGGACCCCTGGTCACCACAAGTTTTAGGTCGGAGGGGTTTGCCGGGAAAATAGGCGAAGAAATTAGGAACACGGTTTCCTACCTCGCCCGAGGAATTCAAAACGGGCGGTTCTTTATCCAACCGGGAGAATATTGCCGGCACTGCGACGTCGCAGAGATCTGCCGCAAGAACCATCCGCCCAGCCTCTGGCGGGCGGAGAACGATCCGCTCACTCACGCTCATCGGCAGTTGCGCGAAAAAGATCCGAAAAAGCTATGAACACCCCGGCAATAATTACCGAACTTGCCGACGCGTCCGAACGGCAACGCGCCATCGGCACATTCGATCACAACCTGGTCGTCACCGCGGGAGCGGGAACCGGCAAGACCACGCTGTTAGTCGATCGGCTCGTGCAGCTTCTGCTCCGAAATCCCGAACCTCTAAAGATCACCGAAATTGTCGCCCTGACCTTTACCAACAAAGCGGCGAACGAAATGAAACTCCGGCTTCGGGAGCGTCTCCAATCCTACCTTGCCGTAAAACTCGACCTTGAGCCGTCAAATGATAGCGAGGGAAAAACCTATAGGGAAATCGAATCACTGATCGAACGCTACCAACTTTCAAAAGACGAGCTGGACACCCGGGTGCATGACGCGCTGCGGAACATGGAACGAAGCGACATCGGGACTATCCATGGCTTCGCCGCGACCTTGCTGCGGCTCTATCCCATGGAAAGCGGCATCGACCCTCAGTTTCAGGAAGACGACGGCAAGCAATTCGAGCGCATTTTCGACGAACAATGGGATCTGTGGCTGGATCAAGAACTGGCGCTCGCGGGTAGCCATAGCGATGACTGGAGAAGAATCCTCCGCAAGCTGATACTGGACCAGGTCAAGGCGCTGGCCAAGTCGCTCTGCTCCGAAACCGTCGAGTTAGAGCGTCCGAAACCGAATTCAACGGATATTGACGTTCTGGAATTTCTTCAACCTTGGCTGGAGCATCTGGAGTCGAAGGCGGCGGCTCTCATAGAGATTTACACCGAAGACCGGCAAAATGAGAAACTCGTTCGCGCCGCGCTAGCGGTGATTCGCGAATTTCGCCAGCGCGGAGGAATCTCCGGGAATGGTGCAAGCGAGGCGCGATCATTAGTTGCAGAAAAATCGATCAATAAAGATCTCCAGGGCTGGTCGGAAGTCGATGTCATCGACGCTCAGCAACTCGTGCGCATCGCCAGGGGTCTTGGCCAGGTCGATGCCGAGTTAACCAACCTGCTCTGGGAACTTCTCGTTCCGTTCGTCGAGAAATTCCGCGAATCCTTTACCCGTGAAGGGTTTGTATCGTTCGATGGGCTACTCATGCGCGCCCGCAACCTGGTGCGCGATCGCCCGCGCGTGCGTGAGGAGTTGAAAAGGCAATTCCGCGCGATTCTCATCGACGAATTTCAGGACACGGACCCGATCCAGTATGAGATTCTTCTTTATCTCGCGGAAAAAACGGATCATTCGGCGAAGGAGTGGCGCAAGATAAAACTCACCCCCGGAAAGATTTTCGTCGTTGGCGACCCGAAGCAATCGATCTACGCGTTTCGCCGCGCGGATATCGAGGCCTATCTCGAAGTCGTCGAAAAGTTAATTAAAGCTCAGGACGGCATGGAATGCCGCCTCACCACCAACTTCCGCAGTCACGCCGACATCCTCGACGTGGTCAACGGCGTCTTCGAATGCCTGATCCAACCCCGAGATGGGGTTCAGCCGCCCTACATCGCCATCAATCCGGCGCCACATAGAACTTCGGCTGGCGCGCCGAATATAGCTCCTCTACCAAAAGTGATGGTGCGAAAGATCGTCGCTGGAGACGATGACATGAACGCGGAAAAGGCGCGCCGAATCGAAGGCGAGAGTCTGGCCCGTTGGCTCAAAGACGAAATCATAGAAAGAGCCGCCATTCTCAACTCCAGTGGAGAGCAGGTTCGGGCGCAGCCTAAGGATATTG
Organism: Deltaproteobacteria bacterium; assembly: GCA_020027655.1. Taxonomy (GTDB): domain Bacteria; phylum Desulfobacterota; class Binatia; order UBA9968; family UBA9968; genus DAIRFP01. The sequence goes on from JAHKKJ010000475.1 coordinate 3,832, forward strand.
CCATCCTTTTTAGAAAGCTCACCGACATCCACGATTACTTGGAGCCGTTTAGGCGCAAGGGCATTCGCTATGTTGTCGAGGGAGAGCGACACTTTTACGCCGCGAAAGAAATCATCGACGCCGTGAATCTGTTCCGGGCGATTGAGAATCCATACGACCGGCTGGCCCTTGTGGGCGTCCTCCGCTCGCCTTTGGGCGGGCTGACGGATCAAATCATCTATGAATTACATTGCGAGCATCTACTCGACTATCGCGAAGTGAAGCGCCTGAAGAATAAGACTTTTCCAACGACCGTGGCAGAGCTTTACCAAAAGCTCGCCAAGCTCCACGAAGAGACCCCCAAGCTTCCCGTGGGCGCGGCGGTGTCGCACATTTTTGCCAGTCTGCCGCTCAAAACGCTGGCCGCCTGCAC
>JAHKKJ010000071.1 GCA_020027655.1 Deltaproteobacteria bacterium
AAAGCGGCAAGACTATGGTTAAAGTCACAAATGTGAGACTGGGTTACTTGTCTGTCGAGCGGAAATAAACAAGTGAAAAACTCTTGCCTGGGCCAATAACTAAATTAATAACCTTAGTCGCTTTACGATTTAAGCAAAGCCGGCTCACGACGCGGTGACGTCGTGCGGGTAGTTTCTCTTGCTATGGCGATGCGCCCGGTTCGAATCAGTTCCCGTATGCCGAGGGGCCTCAGCAAGTTGATCAGCGCTTCCACCTTATCAACGTCGCCGGTGATTTCGATCGTGTAGGTGGTTGGGGACGAGTCCACGATTTTAGCGCGAAAGATATCGGCAATTCGAATAGCTTCATCGCGGTGTTGCGGCTTAGTGTGGACTTTGATCAGAGCGGTTTCCCGGTCCAGGAAGTCAGTTTCGGTTAGATCAACGACTTTAAGCACTTCCACGACCTTATTTAACTGCTTCATGATCTGTTCGATGATTCGGTCATCGCCGGCCGTAACGATGGTGATCATCGAAGTCGTCGGATCAAGCGTGGGGGCGACGGAAAGGCTCTCGATATTATAGCCCCTTGCACTGAACAGACCCGCCACTCTAGCCAAAACACCGAATTTGTTTTCAACCAGGACCGATATGATGTGTTCCATTCGCTGACGAAATCAGGCAGGAAGAACGCCCTCCCCCTCGTCCACCTTTCTCTTGTGAGATCCCCCCTTCTTCGCTTGCGTCAGTTCCGGCGGATCCTCCAGCATCATTTCGTGATGCGCTCCACCAGCAGGAATCATGGGGTAACAGTTCTCGTAGGGGTCGGTATAAATATCCATGAGTACCGGTCCCTTGTGCTTCAAACCTTCCCTGAGAACGGACTCGACTTCGCCGGGCTTCTCCGCTCGCAGTCCCAAGATGTTATACGCCTCCGCCAGTTTGACGAAGTCAGGAAGCTTGCCCAAGTAGCTCGCCGAATATCGGCCTTCATAGAAGAGGTCTTGCCACTGCCGAACCATACCGTGGAAGCCGTTATTGAGCAGAACGATCTTGACCGGCAGCTTGTGCTCTACCGCGGTTGCCATCTCCTGGAGATTCATTTGGAAGCTCCCCTCACTGGTGATGCACAACACAAGCTTCTCCGGAAAAGCCTTTTGCGCCCCGAGGGCGGCTGGGAAACCAAAGCCCATCGTCCCGAGTCCGCCCGAAGTCAACCAGGTCCGGGGCTTCGTCCCTTTAAAGTATTGAGCAGCAAACATTTGATGCTGACCCACGTCGGTAGCGACAATCGCATTGTGCTTGGTCAACTCAAAAAGCCGTTCGATGACGAATTGAGGCTTGGTGATCTTGCTGTCTTGCTTGTACGTCAGCGGATGGGCTTTCTTCCACTCATCGATCTGCTTCAGCCACGGGGCACGCAGCGCCTTGACCTCCGACACATTCCCATCCCTAGCGCGCAACATCACGTTCATCTGGCGCAGCACCGCTTTGACATCACCCACGATCGGAATGTGCGCGTGGAAAGTTTTTTTGATCGATGTCGGGTCGATGTCTATATGAATGACCTGGGCCTCCGGACAAAACTCGGAGAGTTTGCCTGTTACACGGTCGTCGAAGCGGGCGCCAACCGCGATCAGCAAGTCCGAATAATGCATCGCCATGTTGGTCCAATAACCGCCGTGCATGCCGAGCATTCCCAGCGCAAGCGGGTGAGTTCCTGGAAAGCTACCCAGACCCATCAAGGTCATGGTCACCGGGATTTGCGTCATCTCGGCCAGCTCCCGGATTTCATCGGCGGCATCGGAGAATACCGCGCCCCCGCCCACATAGATCATCGGCTTCTTCGCCTTCATGATCTCTTCCGCCGCTTGCTTAATTTGATGTTTATTGCCGCTAATCGTCGGATTATAGCCGCGCAAGTTGACTTTATCGGGATACTTAAATTCCGCCTTCTCGGTGCTCACATCCTTGGGAATATCGACCAGAACCGGCCCCGGCCGGCCGCTCATAGCAATGTAAAATGCTTCTTTGATGGTTTGAGCCAACTCATTGACATCTTTCACGAGCACGTTATGTTTCGTGCACGGACGGCTGATGCCGACATTATCCGCTTCTTGAAAAGCATCGTTGCCAATCAGGTTGGTCGACACTTGACCCGTGAAAGCAACCAACGGAACCGAATCCATGTAAGCATCGGCCAAACCGGTCACAATGTTGGTCATTCCAGGCCCCGATGTGACCAATACCACCCCCGGCTTGCCAGTTGCCTTGGCATATCCTTCAGCCATGTGCGCGGCGCCTTGCTCATGGCGCGTCAGAACCAGCTCGATATCCTTCTGCTGACACAGCACGTCGAATATCTTGAGTACGACACCGCCCGGCAGTCCAAAGACGGTTTTGACCCCCTCGTGTCGCAGTGATTCGACAAAAATATCGGCTCCGGTCTTTTTCATTCAAGCTCCCTACTGAATTGCACCGGCCTGGCGGTGCCTTCCAAGAATTTCCATGATTTTGTCTTTGCCGAGAAGTTTCAGTTTTTGCAACCTTTTCTTTTCTACTTCTTCATCGGGCGATAAGTGATGTTTGTGTTGAAATTCCGCTAACTTTCTCTCTAGCTCTTGGTGCTCTTCATAATATTTTTTTAACTCAGGATCTTTATCCAAAAGAGAGGCAATGACCTGTTCTTCTCTCACTTCCATGGGGCCTCCTTTTCATGCATGAATTTTTTTCGCGGGCTCAATCTATCTTAGGGTGGTAATTTTGTCAACGTAGGTTTACCCGCGTATTATCGGCAAGTTGGAGCGAACTCCCTCGGTTGAACTCGGCTTCGGACGGACGAATATAAACGGGCGTCAACGTGGCCAAATCGTCGACTCTGTTGGCGCGAAAACGATCCTCTGCGAGGCGTGCAACGCAGGCCGCGACGGTTGGATAGTCTATCGTCTCAAGCAGACGAACCCCGGGCGAGTCCAGCAGCAAGTCTTTGTAGACGGCAGCACCGTCGCCGACGAACAGGCAAGGCGCGCCCCTCTGAAACTCTCGAACCGTTGCAATTACATTTGCAGCCGAAGCAACCGTATCCTCCGTGACACGGTTGATGACATCCCCGGTCTTTCGGAATACCGCGGCATAGACCTCGTTTTTGCGCGCATCTAAAAGCGCACAGATCAAGCCATCATCATCAGTCACCCGAGCCGCATGAGCGAATAATGTTGACATTCCAACGACAGGAATTTGCGAACCGTAGACAAGACCTTTGACTGTGCTCAACCCGATTCTAAGACCCGTGAAAGAACCCGGGCCGATGGAGAGCGCAAATCCGGTAATGTCCTGAAGCGAGAGTCCGGTGCTTTCGAAGAGCAACTCTATTAACGGAAGAATAGTCTCCGCGTGATTGTTTTTGCTACTGCGTCTAATTGCGTTGCTAGTGGACTCGCAGCGTAAATCGATCCTCTCGGACAGTAACAATCCATTTTCAACCAAGGCCACACTTGCCGTAGCGCTTGCCGTGTCGATACCGATAACTCTCATCCCCCAACCTGTTTTTCAAAAAACCTGGCGATGTCATTGTAAAACGCATAAATCATCAGCAGCATTAAAAGAAAAATCCCCACCTGTTGAGCTACCTCTCGATGTTTAACCGCAACGGGTCTACCGATTAGGGCTTCAACTATGAAAAACAGCAGATGTCCGCCGTCAAGAACAGGGATCGGCAAAAGGTTCAGGACCCCGAGGTTTATGCTCAAAATCGCCACAAACCCGAGAAAACTTCCTAACCCCTCCTGCGCCTGTTGACCGGCCATCTGCGCAATCAGAATCGGCCCCCCCAGATTGCGCGGCGAAACCTCACCGCTGATCATTTTGTATAGGGCCACGAGGGTTAGCTTCGCATAGTCGTAGGTTTGCTGTACGGCCTTCACTATCGCTAATCCCGGGTTGCCCTTTTCAATGGAGACATGACTGCCGATCCCGATCATCCATTCGTCTTTTTTCTCGCCAAAGATCGTTCGGCTCTCTCTTTTCGTCGGTTGCACCGTAACGGCAACGTCTTGAGAGTCTCTCCGAATCTGAAGACTCAAAGGGCTACCCTGGCTTTCCTTAATCCGTTTAGACAACTCTTCCCACTCGGTAACCGGTTGGCCGCTAACTGCTACAATACGATCGCCTTTTTTTATTCCTGCCCGATCCGCCGGCGAGCCCGCTTCAACACCGCCTACCTGAGTCGATAAAACCGGCACACCGTAGAAAACAAATACAATCATTAACAGAAACACCGCCAGCAATAGGTTAAATCCCGGACCGGCTGCCACAATCGCCATTCGCTGCAAGAGTCCTTTGTGGGCGAATGACTTCTCGACATCGGCCTGCTGCACTTCTTCATCGGGATCCTCGCCCACCATCTTGACATATCCTCCCAGCGGAAAAGCACTGAGCGCGTACTCGGTCTCGCCTTTTTTCTTCACCCATAGTTTCGGGCCGAAACCGACGGAAAAAGTCAGAACTCCAACACCAAATAATTTAGCGAACAAAAAGTGACCAAACTCATGGATGACAATCAACACGCCCAGGCCGATAACAGCCGCAACAATAGAATAAATTATGTTCTCCATCCGTTCTCCCCTTCTACTGCCCTTACTAATGGATAAGCGACGAAGCTCTTTCCCTGGCCCACCGATCTACTTCCAGGATTTCATCGACTTGCTTGGGACGCCTAGGCACGTGACCTTGCATCGTCTTGTCAATAATACGGTGTATATCGCGGAAACCGATTTTGCGCTCCAAGAACGCCTCCACCGCCACCTCATTCGCCGCGTTCAAGACCGCAGACATCGTTCCACCTTCTTTCAACGCGGCGTATGCCAATCGCAATGCGGGGAAACGTTTGGAGTCCACTGGTAAAAAGTTTAACTCGCCATGCTGGGTCAAATCCAGAGGCTTCCAGCCGCCCTTCAACCGATGCGGATAAGTCAACGCGTACGCGATGGGAATGCGCATATCAGGGATGCCAAGCTGCGCGATGATCGATCCGTCCTGATATCGAACCATGGAATGAACCACACTCTGAGGATGGATAACGACATCGATCCGACCCGGATCCATATCGAATTCCCAGCGCGCCTCAACAACCTCTAACCCCTTATTCATCATCGTCGCCGAATCGATGGTAATCTTCCGGCCCATCTTCCAGTTCGGATGTTTTAACGCCTGCGCAACGGTTGCCCGATTCAGGAGCTTCAGCGGGGTACGCAAAAACGGACCTCCCGACGCCGTCAGAATGAGTTTGTCAACTTCGTCCCGTCGGTTGCCCTGCAGACACTGGAAGATGGCGCTGTGTTCGCTGTCCACGGGCAAGAGTCTGACTCCTTTTTGCTTCGCCGCGCTGACGAAGATCTCGCCCGCCATCACCAGCGCCTCTTTATTGGCAAGGGCGACCTCCTTGCCCGCTCGTACCGCCGCAAGAGTCGGCAGCAGTCCGGCTCCACCGACGATGGCGGCCACGACGATATCGACTTCATGGGCCGTGGAAACTGCGGCCGCCCCCGGTTCTCCGCAAAGCACCTCCACTCGATTGTCGCCGAGCAGCTTGCGTAGACGGGGCACGTCTTCCTCATTCTTAATGGCGACACACTTGGGCGCAAATTCCCTAATCTGAGACACGAGCCGCTTGAGATTTTCTCCCGCAACTAATCCGTAAACTTTGAAACGCTCGGGAAATCGGCGGACGAGATCGAGGGTACTCAACCCGACAGAGCCCGTGGAACCAAGAAGAGCGATCGTTCTCATGGATGAAACACTTTCAAGTAAGTCGTCGCAAAAACCGCAGGGAAGATCAAGCTATCCAGCCGATCCAATAACCCGCCGTGACCCGGCAGTACAGTGCCCGAATCTTTCACGGCAAAAACGCGTTTAATCAACGACTCAAAAAGATCGCCAATTTGTCCCAGGATGCTCAATATTCCGGAAAGCGCGACGACTTCGATCGCACCCAATTCCGTAACCAAGAAACTCGCCCCGAGGCAGCCACCCACCACGCTCCCTGCCACGTACCCCAGGGTTCCTTCGACGGTTTTCCCCGGACTGATCTCCGGCGCGAGCTTTCGCTTGCCAAAATAAGTGCCGGTCACATAAGCCGCCGTGTCGCCCATCATTATCACCAAGAGAACGAAAAACACCCACGCGCGACCATGGGGCATGCGAAACAGCAAGATCCAATGGGGCAGCAGATAACCGAGATAGACAGCGCCGAGAAGCGTCCAAGCCAGCCGCTTCAATCGCTCCTGTAATTTTCCTGCCAAGAAGAGATAGATCGAGAAAAAGAGCACAAACAGAAGACTCAACCCCAGCTCTCCTTTTGACACTCGAGAAAAAAGCAGCACCAGGGATAGACTGAGGCCGAAAATTATTCCCCACAGTTGTTCTCTCACACTACCGGGGAACGCCATCGCAAAATACTCTCGCAATGCCTCCACGTTAAGGACTACGAAGAAGCCGACAAAAACCCAAGGAGGCCCCCAGCCGACCAGCAGAATGAGCAGCGGAATACCGACACCCGCCGTAAGCACCCTTGACCTAAGACTTGATTCCACTGGCCTCCAACGATGACGGTGCCGGATCCATGACTTGTTCGTCGGTTCTACCAAAGCGCCGGCGCCGCCGCTGAAACTCGATGAGGGCCTGCAAATAGTCCTTTTCCCGAAAATCGGGCCAAAGGGTAGGAGTCACATAGAGTTCGCTATAGGCAATCTGCCAAAGATAAAAATTGCTGATCCGCAACTCGCCACTGGTTCGGATTAAGAGGTCAGGGTCTGGAACATCAGGTGTATCCATGTGCGCCGCAATAATCTTTTCGTCGATTTCCTCCGGTTCATACTTTCCCTCCCGTACCTCGCTCGCAAGTCGCTTCACCATTCTCACAACCTCGTTACGACCGCTGTAGCTGAGTGCGAGGATCACCGTCATCCGCTTGTTGTCGCGCGTTAAATCTATCACACGCTCTAGTGTACGCCGAACGCTGATCGGCAAGCGGCTTCGGTCACCAATCGCGAGAAGTCGAATGCTGTAGCGCATCATTTTCGCTTGTTCCGCCGCAAGATAATGTTCCAAAAGTCCCATGAGCGCATGGATTTCATCTTGAGGTCGGAGCCAGTTCTCCGTAGAGAAAGCGTACAACGATAGGTAGGGAATGCCGATCTTTCGGCTCATTTCGACGATCACGCGAACCGAAGTTTTTCCACGTCGATGGCCCTCGATACGGCTCTTTCCTCGCTCCTTGGCCCACCTCCCGTTGCCGTCCATAATAATGGCAACATGCTGGGGTAAACGACTCTTGTCCAGGCCGCTTAGATCCATCGTTTGCCGAGCAACGTCAGTTTCATGAATGGAACTTGTGGCGAACGCCTTCAAAGGTTCTGCAAAAAAACTCAACCTCAAGGCGTCGTGACAGGCGGAGATCGGCGGTTATTCAAACCTCCATGATCTCTTCTTCTTTGGTCTTGATTATTTTGTCGATACGACCGATGAAGTCATCGGTGATTTTTTGCACTCGGTCATGACCATGCTTGGAATCATCGGCGGTAATTTCCTTCTTTTTTTCAGCCTCTTTGAGGTGCTCTACGGCGACGCGTCGATGATTACGAACCGACACGCGAAACTCCTCGCCAATTTTCTTGACGTGCTTCACCAGTTCCTTGCGCCGCTCCTCGGTCAGCTGAGGAATCGGCACTCGGATAATCTTACCATCGTTGTTCGGGGTGAGCCCCAGGTCCGACTTGAGAATCGCTTTTTCGATATTTCCCATCGCACTGCGGTCGTAGGGCTGCACCACCAGCAGACGCGGCTCAGGCGCACTCAGCGTAGCCAACTGGTTCAGGGGTGTCGTCGCGCCGTAATAGTCGACCACGATATGCTCTAGCAGTGCTGTCGAGGCGCGGCCCGTACGGATTTTTGCGAGATCTTTGCGCAGCGCGCCGACGGATTGATCCATCTCTTTTTGCAGCTGAGTGAAAATGGCTTCATTCATCGCTTCCCTCCGCTGACTAGAGTGCCAATGGGCTCGCCTGAAACAACTCTCTTGATATTGCCCTTCTCCATAATATTGAAGACGATAATCGGCAAGTGATTGTCCATGCAAAGTGATATCGCCGTCGAGTCCATGACTTTGAGCTCACGATTCAAAACCTCGATGTAGGTCAGTTCCTCGAACTTATGAGCGCCTTCGTGCTTGAGCGGGTCCGCGTCATAGACGCCTTCGACCTTGGTCGCCTTGAGAATGACCTCAGCGCCGACTTCCATCGCCCGCAGGCTTGCCGTAGTATCTGTCGTAAAATAAGGGTTACCGGTGCCGCCGGCGAAGATCACCACACGACCTTTCTCCAGGTGCCGCGTGGCTCGGCGCCGTATGTAGGGCTCTGCCACCTGTCGCATTTCAATGGCAGACAATACCCGAGTGGAAACCCCCAGTTTCTCTAGTGCGTCTTGCAGCGCCAGACTATTGATAACGGTGGCTAACATACCCATGGTGTCTGCGCTGGCCCGGTCCATACCGATTTCGCTCGCCACGGCTCCACGAAAAATATTGCCACCGCCGATGACCAATGCCAACTCACAGCCCATCTCTTTCACTTCTTTGATTTCTTGGGCGAAGGCCTTGACGGTCTTGCCGTCGATACCAAATTTATGCGGTCCGGCAAAAACTTCGCCCGTGACCTTCAGGATGATCCGTCTATATTTTGGCGCACCGTTGTTCATCAGTTTCTATTCTAGTCCTTCTGAACTCCTTCGCCGAGATGGTAGCGAGTGAATCGTCTCACTTCAATTTTTTCACCCATACGGGTAATCGCATCATTAATGATGTCACTCACTTTACGATCGGGATCTTTGATGAACGCTTGTTCCAATAAGCAAACTTCGGAATAGAATCGCTCCATTTTTCCTTCGACGATCTTCTCGATCACCTTTTCCGGTTTGCCAGACTCCAGCGCCTGGCGGTGGTAGATCTCCCTTTCCTTGGCAATCTCGTCTCCGAGTACCTCTTCCCGCTTCACATAACGCGGACTGGCCGCGGCGATCTGCATGGCCATATCCTTGAGCAAAGTCTGAAACTCGGTTGTTCGGGCAACAAAGTCTGTTTGGCAGTTGATCTCCACGAGAACCCCGATCTTACCTCCCGGATGCACATACGCGCCCACGGCCCCGTCGGCCGCAACGCGGTCGGCTTTCTTCGCGGCTGCTGCTAAACCCTTTTGCCGCAAATAGTCGACGGCCTTTTCCAGGTTTCCGCCGGTTTCGGCGAGAGCCTTCTTACAGTCCATAAAGCCCGCGCCGGTCTTCTCGCGCAATTCTTTCACTATAATTGCATTGAGTTCCATGGAACCCTAGACTCCTCCCATCGCCGGACTTGCCGCCGTACGACTCGGTTCCTCGGTGGGAACGGCACTGGCGGCCTTTTCATCCTCTTTATCTTTGACTAGCGACTGTTCGTAAAGCATTTTCCCTTCGTTGATTGCATCCGCAATCGCGGAGCAAAACAGCCGGATGGCTCGAATGGCATCATCGTTGCCAGGCACCTTGTAATCGACCAAATCGGGATCGCAGTTCGTATCTATAACGGCGACGACAGGGATCCCCAGCTTGCGCGCCTCTTTAACAGCAATCTCTTCTTGTTTCGGATCAACGACGAAGATGGCGTCCGGAAGCTTGCGCATGCTTTTAATTCCACCCAGAGACTGTTCCAGTTTTTCTTTTTCTCGCTTAAGGCCCAACATTTCCTTCTTGGTCAAGGCGTCGACGATTTTTGGATCGTTTTCCATCTCCTCGAGTTTTCTTAAACGTTCAATGCTCTGACGGATGGTTGAGAAATTGGTTAGCGTTCCGCCCAACCAACGATTGTGAACATGGAACATCCCACACCGCTCGGCCTCTTCCCTCACCGCTTCTTGAGCCTGTTTCTTAGTGCCAACGAACAGGACGTGTCCGCCCGAGGCCGCGATGTTGCGCACGACAGCCTCCAAATCTTTGAACATTGCCACCGTCTGCTGTAGGTCGATAATGTGAATGCCATTGCGAGCGCCGAATATGTAGGGCTTCATCTTGGGGTTCCAACGGCTGGTTTGGTGTCCGAAATGGACACCGGCCTCCAGCAGTTGCTTCATAGAAATATCACTCATTATTCTTTTCTCCTTTGGTTTCGTCCTCCCCTTTTCCTCTTTTCCGTTACGCACCCGATTGGGCACCGCGCAAGGGATCAGAAAGGGTGTGAAATAAGTATCCAGGCCGGCCGGTTTCTAGATCGGAAGAGC
>JAHKKJ010000072.1 GCA_020027655.1 Deltaproteobacteria bacterium
TCACAGCGAAAACGAAAAATCCTGGCATGTTTTCGACGAACGGCAAGATAAAGAGAGACACGCCGCGGAGCGCATAGACCAGGGCCAGCCATCTCTGCGGTTGAACCCGGTCGATCATCCAACCTGAAAATATAGTGCCCACCATATTGAGCGCGCCCATCACGCCCAGCAAAGAGGCGGCGGCGATCTGGGGAATGCCCCGGTCGATTTCATGCGGGATAAGATGGGTGCCGATCAGACCGTTGGCGGTTCCGCCGCATACAAAGAAACTCCCCGCAAGTAACCAAAAAGTCGGCGCGCGCACCACTTCCCGCAGGGTGATGGAAGCGTTCTTCGACCGCATCCCACGCAGCGACGCCACTCCGCCTGAACTCGCGGCTACCGTTTGCCCCGCGCCATAAGGTTCTAAACCGATCTCGGATGGATCGTCGCACATGAACAGGTAGATCAGCGGTAGCAAAATCAGGGCGACTAGGATCAGCGCCATTGACCCCATGCGCCAACCAGCATAGGTGATCATGGCCATAAACAGCGGCAAAAAAATGATCTGTCCCGTGGAGCTGGCGCTGCCAAGGATCCCTAGCGCGAGTCCTCGTTTGGCAACGAACCAGCGGTTGCCCACCGTCGCAGTGAGAACCGAGCCAACACCGCCGGCGCCAAATCCAACAATGACTCCCCAGACCAAAAAAAACTGCCAGAACTGATTCATGGCCATCGTGCCACTGACGCCGATGATCAAGAGCCCCAGGCTGCCCAACATAACCTTTCGGGGGCCATAGCGGTCGATTAACCAGCCGCTAATCGGAGAGGCGACGCCGAATAGCAAAAGATTCATGCTGATGGCCGAAGCAATCAACGCGCGGCTCCAACCGAACTCCGCTTCCAAAGGGTGGATGAGAACGGACGGCGAAGAACGCACGCCGGCGCTGGTTAACGTCGTCAAAAAGCAAAGTGATAAGACAAACCAACCATAGTAAAAAGGCAAAGAGAGCGGCGGTCGCTTCAAGGTCAGGTCTAGGCTGTCGTTTGGCATATCTTCATATAAATAATCCTCTTCGGCCCAAATCACAACCCAGCCCTCACCCGTTTTCGCCGGCGAAACTATTTCGCTGTCCCGAATCGCATGCTATGAGTGGCCTTTATGAAAAAAATCTGCGTGATGATCGTCATGGCCTGGGCCATGCAGATCGGCTTCGTCAGCGCGATGGTGGACTACAGAGAAGAAATCCCCTTCGTCCCGACACCCATTGAAGTGGTAGATCAAATGCTCGAACTCGCCGAGGTCAAAAAAGGAGATACAATCTATGACCTCGGCAGCGGCGACGGCCGCATCGTCATCCGCGCCGCCAAGAAGTACGGTGCCCGCGGCGTCGGCGTCGAGATGGACCCGACATTAATTGAAAAAGCTAGAAAAAGCGCCCAAACGGAAGGTGTGAGTCACTTGGTTGAGTTTCGGGTTGAGGACGCGTTGAAAACCGATATCTCGCCGGCAACCGTCGTAACGCTCTACATGCTGCCCTGGTTTAATGAAGCTATGAAACCCAACTTCCAGAAATATCTAAAGCCCGGCTCGCGCATCGTAGCCCATGACTTCGGCATCGAAGGCTGGACGCCGATAAAAACTGAGAAATTACCCGAGATCGAACACAGAAGCGGCGGCTACAATCACCAACACGTCCTCTACCTGTGGAAACTAGATTAGAAAGAACACCTATGAAAAAACCCAATTTATTGACCATCATCCTTTCCTTACCCTTCATCAGTTCGGGGCTCTTCGCTCAAGAAAACGAAAAGGTCCCCTATGTCCCCTCCCCCATTGAAGTCGTCGACCGCATGCTGGAATTTGCCGATGTGAAGAAAGGAGACGTCGTCTTCGACGTCGGCAGCGGCGACGGCCGGATGGTGATCCAAGCAGCGAAAAAGTATGGCGCCAGAGGCGTGGGGCTTGAGCTGGATTCGCGGCTCGTCGAACTGGCCCGCGCTGAGGCCAAACGGCAAGGCGTCGATAATTTAGTCGAGTTCAGGCAGGGAGATGCCCTCAAGGCCGATATATCAGCCGCCACTGTGGTCACGCTTTATATGCTGCCCTCATTCAACAGGCAGCTCCGGCCGATACTTGAGAAGCAACTAAAATCAGGCGCTCGGGTGGTCGTGCATGATTATCCTGTCGAGGGCTGGAATCCCGTCAAGTGGGAAGAGATGCCACTGATGGACACGCGACCGGAGGTCGCGCCCCATAAGCACATTCTCTATCTTTACCTGTGGACGCCTGAGAGGAAATAGTTAACAGCGGCAGTTTGATTCTGATCAAAGACTCAAGCTTGTTGCTTCTTTTAGCTTGAAGGAGCCGTTGTAAAGTGCTCGCCCGACGATGACACCTTCAACGCCATCGGCTGCGAGAGGCAGGAGACCCCGAATATCCTTTAACGTCGCGATACCGCCCGAGGCGATGACGGGAATTCTCACTGAGCGGGCCAGCTTGAGCGTCTCCTCGACGTTAACCCCTTCACGCGTGCCATCACGGCTAATATCGGTATAGATGAGGCGCGAGGCGCCGTCGCCTTCGCAGCGTTTTGCCAGCTCGATGGCATCCATAGAAGTGGTTTCCTTCCAGCCTTTAACCGCGACTTTGCCGTTGCGCGCGTCGATGCCGACGACGATCTTTTCTGGAAATTGTTTGCACAGCGCGCGCAAGAACCCTTGATCATCGTAGGCCGCGGTGCCGACAACTACGCGGGACACGCCCAGAGTCAGCGCCGCCTCCACCGAGTTCAAAGATCGCAGCCCGCCGCCGAGCTCCACAGACAATCCGGTTTCCTTGCAGATGGCTTCGACTTCACCCGTGTGAACCGGGCGGCCTTCCACCGCTCCATTGAGATCGACAACGTGGATGAACGTCGCGCCCTCTTTCACCCAGTGTCTAGCGGCATCGATGGGACGGTCGAAATAGATCGTCGCCTTATCCATCTCGCCCTGAAACAGACGGACGCAACGACCGTCTTTGATATCTATCGCCGGAATGATGAGCATAATCTCAGTTCGATGCGACGAAGCGGCCGAAGTTTGCAAGGATACGCAGGCCGATCTCCTGGCTCTTCTCCGGGTGAAATTGACAGGCAAACAGGTGATCCGTTGCGATGCTGGAGACGAAGGAGGTGCCGTAGTCCGTCGCGGTCGCAATCACCGAAGGGTCGTCGGGAACGACATAAAAGGAATGGACAAAATAAACGTAATCGCCGCTGGCGATTCCCTCTAAGAACGGCGACGCTTTTTTCTTTTCGATACAATTCCAGCCCATGTGCGGAACCTTGAGGCCGTTGTTCGCCTGAAAGCCGACCACTTTGCCGGGGAAAAGATCAAGACCCTTCTGCTTCCCGAATTCTTCGCTCTCGGAAAATAGCAACTGAAAGCCGAGACAAATTCCAAGGAACGGTTTCTTCTGGCTTACGACTTCTCGAATGGGTTGGATCAATCCGAAGCGACCGAGATTCGCCATACAGGCTTGAAACGCGCCCACACCCGGCAACACGACGCCGCGGGCCGACGTGATCTTCCCAACATCGCGCGTGACCTCCGCCTGGAATCCAACGTGCTCAAAGCCCTTTTGAACACTGCGGAGATTCCCCATACCGTAGTCGATAATCGCGATCATGGATCTTCCGTGAGACTGCCCACTCCTTGAACTTTGAACGTTTAACCTTGAACCCCCTGACATCCAATCGGGTCACACCGGTCAAGGTTCAATGACCAGTTCTAGCTATAGACTCCCTTTAGTCGAAAGTACTCCCTGGATGCGGGTGTCGAGTTGGGTCGCCATGTCCATCGCCCGGGCGAAGGCCTTAAAGCAAGCCTCGATGATGTGGTGCGGATTCTCGCCGCGAATAACGTCCATGTGCAGATTCATGCCGAGCTGATTGGTGAAAGCCGCGTAAAACTCGTGCGGCAGATCGGTGTCGAAATCACCGACGCGCCCCGGGCGGATTTTTACATTGTAGGAAAGATAGGGCCGTCCGCTCAGGTCAACCACGACTTTGGCCAACGTCTCGTCCAGCGGGCAGCTTGCCTCACCGAAGCGACGAATCCCATGCTTGTCTCCGAGCGCGTCTTTGAACGCCTGGCCCAGCACGAGGCCGACATCTTCCACGGTGTGATGATAATCGACGTCAAGATCGCCTTTCGCCTTGATCTTGACATCGAACAGCCCGTGGCGGCTAAAGATCTCGAGCATGTGGTTGAAAAACGGCATGCCGGTTTCAACTTCGGCTTGACCCTTGCCGTCGAGATCCAAGGAGACACTGATCTCCGTCTCCTTCGTTTTTCGCTCGGTTTTTCCCGTCCGTCCCATGGTTTCTCCTTCTCACTTGAATCGCGCTTCCACTGCCCGCGCATGGTCGTCGAGGCCTTCAAGCCGCGCGAGCTGGGTAATCTTCGGCGCCAAGGCGCGCAGCGCCTTTTTTTCAGCGTGAATGATGGTGGTCCGTTTGAGAAAGTCGTAGGTTCCTAGCGGTGAAAAAAAGCGCGCGCTGCCGCCCGTCGGAAGCACATGATTGGGTCCGGCGAGATAATCACCCAAAGGCGGGGTGGAGTAGGGACCGAGAAATATCGCTCCGGCGTTACGGATTCCTCGCGCCCATTTCTCGGGCTGCTTCACAATCAGCTCGACATGCTCCGGGGCGATGGTATTGGCAAGCTGGAGCGCCTCCACCTTTCCCCGCACCACGATGATCGCGCCATATTTTTCCAAAGATTTGAAGGTAATAGCTTGCCGTTTGGTCTGGCGCAGCTGCTCTTCGGTGGCCCGTTGAATCTTGAGTGCCGTCGACATGGACGTAGTCACACACAGGGCTGCCGCCAGCTCATCATGCTCGGCTTGGGATAGCATATCTGCGGCGACATATTCGGGATCGGCGCTGTCATCCACCAGCAAAAGAATTTCACTGGGTCCGGCTATGGAGTCGATATTCACTTCGCCGAAGACGAGTCGCTTGGCGGTCGCGACAAAGATATTTCCCGGACCGACGATTTTATCCACTTTCGGGATCGTCCCGGTGCCGAAGGCCATCGCAGCGATCGCCTGCGCGCCGCCGACACGAAAAATTCGGTCCACCCCGGCAATCTTGGCGGCGGCGAGAATGATCGCCCCGTCCTTGCCGATGGGCGAGGTCATAATAACTTCGTTCACGCCGGCGACTTTGGCGGGGATTGCGTTCATCAAGACCGTCGAAGGATAGGAGGCTTTACCCCCTGGGACGTAAACGCCGACCCGTTCCAACGGCGTGATTCTTTGCCCGAGTAGCATTCCTATCGGGTCGCGATACTGCCAGCTCTTCTGCAGCTGGCGTCGGTGAAACGCGGCGATTCTTCTCGCCGCCAGCCGTAACGTGAGCAGATCTTTTGCTGGCACTTTTTTCATCGCCCGTTCGATCTCGTTTGGCTTCACTTCCATGTTGGATCGAGTCAGGCGAACCCGATCGAAAAGCTCGGTGTAACGAGCCACCGCGCGGTCGCCCGTCTTCTGCACCGCGCGGAGAATTTCAGCGACCCTTTTTTCCACTTCTCCTTCGCGGCTGCCGCGCCTTTGAAGAATGCGCGCCATCAAAGATTTAAACGCCGGCTCGCTTGTCTTGACGATCCTGATCCTCATTCCCACGCACCGATTTTGGGGTTTTCCGAAGTGTGAGAATTCATCTCTAACATTTTGTGCTGGCGACCTTGATCACAAAAAAACCCTTATCGCGCCAAGACGCCAAGAACGCAAAGAAAATTCTTTCTACTTCGAACTTGGCAGCCTTTGCGCCTTTGCGCGAGACACAGTTTTTCCGATCTCTTTTTCATCCAAAATTTCAAATATCTTGGGCTGGATTTCGGATCCTTTAACCCCTGATCCGTTCTATCGCCGCACCCAACTTGGAGAGTTTTTGCTCGATACGTTCGTAACCCCGATCCAGGTGATAAACCCGAGAAACCTCGGTGGTGCCGTTGGCTACCAGTCCCGCGAGAATCAACGACACGCTGGCCCGCAGATCCGTCGCCATCACCGGCGCGCCTGATAACTCTTTGACGCCTCGCACTACAGCCCGATTGCCTTCGAGGCGAATATCGGCGCCCATGCGATCGAGCTCTTGCGCGTGCATGAAACGGTTCTCGAAAATAGTCTCCGTGATGACACTCACGCCATCAGCGACAGACATCAGGACCATCATCTGGGCTTGCAGGTCCGTGGGAAAACCCGGGTAAGGAAGCGTTGTAACATCGACGCTCTTGATTTTACCGTTGCCCTTGACGCCGAAGCTATTTTCGCCGCCGACGAGATCAACTCCAGCCTCCTTCAGCTTGATAGAGAAGGCATCTAGATGGGCCGGCCGCGCTCCGGTTACGAGAACATTACCGCCGGTCAACACCCCGGCAATCACGAAGCTCGCTGCTTCAATCCGGTCTGGGATGACGCGGTGCTTTACACCGCGCAATGAAGTGACTCCTTCAATACGGATGATGTCGCTGCCCGCCCCTTGTACCTGGGCGCCCATCTTGTTCAGCACCGCGGCTAGATCTTCGATTTCCGGCTCTTTGGCGGCATTCTCAATGACCGTGGTTCCTTCCGCCAACGATGCGGCCATCATGAGATTTTCCGTCGCCCCAACGGAGGGTAGATCTAGATAGATTTTCGCCCCGCGCAGCTTCTTCGCCCTGACTTCCATATAACCATGTACTTGATCGATGCTCGCGCCCATAGCCGCTAGACCCTTAAGGTGGAGGTTCACTGGGCGCGTACCGATGGCGCAGCCGCCCGGTGTGGAAACATGGGCCCGACCAAAGCGCGCCAGCAGCGGACCGGTAACCAGAAACGACGCACGCATGGTCTTGACCAGGTCGTAAGACGCCTCGACGTTTTTCACACGGTCCGCCCGCAGCGTGAGATCGCCCGAGTCCTTGGCCCAGGACTCTTTGTCCACTTCGACGCCGAGTCCACCTAGTAGCTTTAACGTCGTGTTGATATCGACGAGATGGGGAATTCCCTGGTAGACACATGTCTCCGAAGTCAGAAGCGAAGAAATCAAGATCGGCAGGGCTGCATTTTTTGAGCCGCTAACCGCCACCTCGCCTTGCAGCCGCCGGCCTCCCTGAACAATGATTTTATCCACGGCTGATGCTCGTCGGTGCGGCGCCTGAAGTTGACAGTTTTACGGCAGCGATCACACGATCCTTCCCCGCGTAATCCTGATAAACGGACGCCGGTCCGTAGCAACCGGTGCGCGAGAACAAGTCAGCAACATCCGGAGCCATATCCGCGCCAATCTCGAGCACAATGGGACCTCCAGTTACGAGATACTTGTGGCCCTCCTCGATGATGCGACGGTAGGTGTCGAACCCATCCGGGCCACCGTCCAGGGCTATCGTCGGCTCCCACCTGTGGATATCCGGCGCGAGCCGCGGCAGCTCACCGCTTCGTATGTATGGAGGGTTGGACACGATTAAATCAAAGGTTTCCGCCACCGCCTTTACCGGTGCGAAGAGATCTCCCGGCAAGAATCGAATCCGATCGACCACGCCGTGACGCCGCGCGTTGACGCGGGCTACGTCCAAAGCAACAGGTGAAATATCCACGGCAACGATCGCCGCCGTGGGTTGCTCTTTAGCCAGACACACGGAAATTGCGCCGCTGCCGGTGCCGATGTCGAGAACCTTCACGGATGACCTGCTCGCAAATTGCCTTGCGTATTGCAGCGCCACTTCCACTAGCAATTCCGTTTCGGGGCGAGGGATCAACACAGCGGGAGTAACAAAAAAATCCAGCGACCAGAATTCTTTGTGACCGGTGATATAAACAACCGGCTCCCGTCGCGACCGCCGCAGCAACAGTTCCCGGAACTTCGCTTCTTGCCCGGCACTAATCGGCGCATCGCCGTTCATGTAAAGCTGTTCTTTCTCCATATCCAGGGTGTGGCGCAACAGCACTTCCGCGTCGAGCCTGCTGTTCTCGAGCCCAGCCTGGCGTAATACCTGCACGCCCCACAACAATGCGCCACGAATGGAAAACGGAATTTCCTGAGCAATGGCCGTCTCAACCGCCGTCATAATCTTCGCCCTATCCCGTCGCCCTTAACGCTTCCGCCTGATAATGCGTGATCAAGGCTTCCACCACGTCATCCAACTCCCCCTCCATGACGCGGTCGAGCTTGTAGAGCGTAAAGTTGATTCTGTGATCCGTGAGCCGTCCCTGAGGGAAATTATACGTGCGGATGCGCTCGCTGCGATCCCCGCTCCCCACCATCAGCTTGCGCGTCGCCGCAATCTCGGAACGCTGTTCTTCTTGTTTCTTTTCCAACAATCGCGCCCGCATGATCTTCATCCCTTTAGCTCGATTCTTGTGCTGCGATTTCTCATCTTGACAGGACACGACAATCCCCGTCGGGATGTGGGTTATGCGCACGGCCGAGTCCGTCGTGTTGACGCTCTGCCCTCCCGGCCCTGACGAGCGAAAAACATCGACCCGTATATCTTTCGGATCGATGTCGATTTCCACCTCATCGGCTTCGGCCAGCACCGCCACCGTTACAGCTGAGGTGTGAATCCGACCCGAACCCTCGGTGACCGGAACCCGCTGCACGCGATGAACGCCGCCCTCGAACTTGAGCCGGCTGTAAGCCCCTTTTCCTTCGATCATCATGATAATTTCTTTGAAGCCGCCCAAACCCGTTGGATTTGAACTCAAGATTTCAGTCCGCCAACCGCGGGATTCAGCATAGCGCGTGTACATGCGATACAGCTCTCCGCCAAAAAGGGCCGCTTCATCCCCTCCCGTGCCGGCTCTTATTTCGATCATAACGTTCTTACTATCGTTGGGATCTTTGGGCAGAATGAGAAACTTGAGGCGGTTTTCCAAATCCTCTTTGCGCTGGCGCAGCACGCCGACTTCTTCCTTAGCCAGTTCCCTGATCGCTTCATCATTTTCTTCCAGCAGCTGTCGGTTCTGCTGAATTTCCTGTTCGACCTTTCGCCATTCGCGAAAACGGGCGACAATCTCCTCCAGCTCCGCCCGCTCCTTGGCCAGTTTCGAATACTCTCGCTGCTGGTTTAGGAGCTGCGGATCGGACATCAGGCGCTCCAGCTCTTCGTAGCGCTTTTCAACTTCGGCGAGTTTATCAAGCATGGTTGTATTGCTGCTCAGATGAAAGGTGATGAGCCAATAAAAAAAGGGCAAAGGGATGATCACCGCCCTTTGCCCTCTCCTGTAACGCAAAACCCTAATAGGTCACATTCAGCCTCAATCCTCCGCTGAACTCAGTTTTTTAACCCGTACTTCTTTCTGAATTTTTCAACGCGGCCGGCGGCGTCGACCAATTTCTGTTTTCCAGTGTAAAAAGGGTGGCAGCTAGAACAGATATCGACGTGAATAGTGCCGACGGTAGAACGGGTTTGGACGACAGAGCCACAGGCGCAATTGATCGTCGCGTTTTTGTATTCTGGATGGATACCTTCTTTCATAACGTCCTCTCACTGGGATTTATAACATAAGGGAGACAGCTCTTCAAATCCCACCTGACGGCCACCCAATACAAAAGAAAGGAGTTTTTGCACCGCAGGCGCTAATGACGAAATATCGTAGCTCAAGCGCGAAGCGTACATCGGTCGAAGCAAATCGACACGATGGTTAAAAAATGCTCGTTCTTATCTACCAAAATTTAGCTCCGCAGAAAGTTACTTACCAGGTCATTGAATCTAGCAGCTTTATCCCATTGCACCCAGTGGGCGCACCGGTCGAATAGATGAAATTCGGCGCCCGGTATGGCGCGAAACAGCTCGAGGCCGCGCTCAACCGAAACACCGCGGTCGTTGCAGCCCCATAGCAGGAGTGCTTTAACGCGCAACTGCTTCAACTCTTCGTACACCGGCTTTTGACGGGCAGCGTTGCGGCGCTGCAACTGGGCCTCATAGTTCTTCCCCGTGCTCATCTCATAGCGCTCGCGCACCAGGTCCTCCGTGACTAGCTCCTGGTTAAAAATCGTTCCGAGGGTTAGCTTTCTCATGTTCTCAAGGGTCGGCTCGTATTCTCTCAGTTCCTCCGAGTGTTTTTTTGCCAGCGCTTGCGAATCTGCGGATCCCTGCGGGGACAAAGAACCGCTGGTCGTGGTAACAAAGCTCTTTACCCGCTTATCTTCCAACGCAAGCCTAGCGGCGATGTAACCTCCAACTGAGTTTCCGACCACATGAAACTGATCCAAGCCGAGAGCGTTAATCAACGCTTTGGC
>JAHKKJ010000476.1 GCA_020027655.1 Deltaproteobacteria bacterium
ACGCCGTGCAGAAGGACATTGAAAACCTTAAGGCCGCTGTCAAAGAAGTCGAAGCCGAAGAGGTATTCATGACCGCCGCCTCGCCGGGTGTGGTGCCGCACTTCATGAAAGACCAATACTATGGGAGCGAGGAGAAATATTTATACGCCCTGGCGGACGCCTTGAAAGAGGAATACGACGCTATCCACCGTGCCGGCTTCGTGCTTCAGGTGGACTGCCCCGACTTGTGCATGAGCCGCCACAACCGGTTTTCCGACCTGAGCACAACGGAGTTCAAGAAGATCGCCGAGCTTCACGTGGCGGCCCTTAATCACGCCTTGCGGGACATTCCGGCTGATCGGGTGCGCCTGCACATGTGCTGGGGCAACTACGAAGGCCCGCACCACCTGGACATCCCGCTCACGGAAATCATCGACGTAGCGCTAAAGGCCAAAGTCGGCGCTCTCTCCTTTGAGGGCGCCAACCCCAGACACGAGCATGAGTGGGTCGTCTTCAAGGAGTTTCATCTTCCTGATGGCTTGGCCATCATTCCAGGTGTCATTGACTCCACGACCAATTTTGTAGAGCACCCCGAGCTCGTAGCGCAGCGCATTGTTCGCTACGCAGAGGTCGTCGGCCGTGAGAACGTCATCGCGGGCACAGACTGCGGCTTCGGCACCTTCGTGCGCACGGAGCCGACCATCGATCCGCGCATCGCGTGGGCCAAGCTCAAGTCGCTGGCAGAGGGCGCGGCCATCGCCTCAAAGAAACTTTGGAATTAGCGGGCATCAAATCTCTTGGTCAACTCCGTTCACACCCATGCGAGCCTGACTCTCATCTTCCTTGTGTCTGGTCTCAAAGCCTCGACATCCAAGAAGTCTTATATAGGCGGTCAGTCATTTCGACGTTTCGAGAATTCTCGAAACGTGAAAATCCCGCGAGGTCCACCTCGGGCTTTTTTCCCGTTCCTGCCTCATTCTCCAGGCTCTCCTACGCGCCGCGCTTCTGCCCCAGGGCTGGCTTTTCTTTCCCCGCCGTTTTATTCACAATCGGCGGCTTCGGATGTGTTGAAGCTGGTCGTAACGGATCACAATCTGGTAAGTTACTTATTTAACATGGGATTTAATGTTTCTTGACATGTCTAGATTTCTTCTATAGTCTAGTCTCAATGGCCTAAACGAGTTGTACTCGGTCCCAAGGAGCAAGCGATATGAAGAAAAAGATCGGCACCCTTATCGAAGAAAACACTATGCGGCTTGCCAAACGCAAGGCGGCCGAAGAAGGACGATCGCTCAGCGAGGTAATTCAGGACGCTCTTGTGGAATATCTCCGTAAAGAAGCGGCGAATCCCAAAGAGCGCAAGCTGGCATTTCAGCTGTTTTGCGAACGACCGATGAAAATCCCCCCGGAGCAGATTCGTTACGTGCTCGAAGAAGACATGTGGGATCTATGAACCTCGATGACATCCCAAGCGGAAGCCTTTGTGTCCTGGACACTAATATATTGATCTACGCTGAACAGAGGGCTTCCCTTCAATCCGAGCGTCTCATGCGCCGCATTGAAGAACAGGACGTGATCGGCAGGCTACCGCAACCCGTGTGGCAGGAAACGATGCATCGGTTAATGATCATAGAAGCGATCATGCTTGGGCATATCCGCGGGCCGAATCCTGCACGGCAGCTTGCGGAGAAACCGGATGTGGTTAAGAAGCTGACGATTTATCGTGACAAGGTCAGAGCGCTGATGACTCTTGGCCTGGGGTTCGAGCCCTGTCACGAGAGCGATCTCTTAGGCAAAGCGCTTGAGATCCAGGAACGCCATGGATTACTGACAAACGATTCGTTAATCGCAGCGATTGCGCTGCGGATTGACGCGGATGTGTTGGTTTCAGCGGACACGCGCTTCCAGGCAATCAAGGAGCTCCGAACCTACGCGCCTTCAGATGTGAAGCTTCCTTTAATACAATAAGAAAGTAACTCTCAAGCAAAACTGGCCGGTTTACCGAGAGCGATTCTTAAAAGGGGAGTGGCCATGAAAACTGCGGAGAAGAAGCTGATTGAGAGGAACCTGGATCTGATATTTGAATTTGAAAAGTATGTTTTGGAACACCCGGAGATTACCGAAAAGATCCCGCGAGACGCTATCGTATTTATGAAAGTGGCCGGAGACGCAAAGTTCAATCTCTGGAGTGAGCGCCAGGCGAAAAAGCAGGCCAAGAAAGGGGCGCCTCTTATTTCGGTCACGGTGAAAAAGATGGGCCCAGTTCATTCGCGAATCGAAGGACTCTCCTTAGAGCGTGCCGCTTAATATCTGCCTTCTTTAGGAGGAAATGCGACCGCTTCAATGGCTCCATGCCTAGGAAAGCGGAGTTAGCAACTCTCATTTTGACGTTTTGAGAATTATCAAAACGTCAAAGTTCCCCCGGAGTAGCACGAACACGATCACGAGCCACGAACACGGCCCTTTTATCCTTTAAAAATTCACCTTGCCAGCCATCGGCTATATCGCTAGAATGCCGCTATTTTAGAGGTGGCAGTTACTTAGACAGGGCGACGACGGATCACGAGCACGATACGGTGGTTTTCCTAAACACGAGACCCGGGCACGGCTCTTTGTCTTCTTTCCGCTTTGAACTTCGATCATTCATCCTTGTTTTAACGCGCCGGTGACCGGAGATGCGCGAATGAAAATCGAGCCGAACGGGTGGGGAGGTGATGTAGACGAGGCCTTCGCTATCGTGTAGAATTTTCTCTGATGAAGATACTCAAAGCTAAGTATGAAAACGGCCAAGTAAAATTGACGGAGCCGGCGCCAGAGCCTGGACCCGTCGATGTAGAGGTCGTGTTCCTTGACCGAGATGATCGGCGCTGGGACGAAATCATTCGAGACCCTAGGCCCAGGCCGGCTCTTTGCGCTGAGGCCGATCAGGTTCTTGAGGACTATCGGGCAGGTAAAACGGTGCCTCTGGACCGCGAAAAACTCTGAACAGCCGAACACATCTTCGCTTTTGGGACCGCTACCGTAGACTTCCTGCTCAGGTTCAAGAAGACGCCAGAAAAGCCTATCGTCTTTTCATTCAGAACCCTGCCCACCCGAGCTTGCGGTTTGAGCGCCTGGCCTACGATCCTCGTCTCTGGTCGGTCCGCGTAACAAGTTCATATCGTGCTGTAGGTTTACGCGAAGGAGAGGAGATTATCTGGTTCTGGGATCGGATCTCACGACGAATTTGACCGAACGTTCCCTCTCCGATAGCTTCTTCAGTCTTAACGCTTCGGCGTCCCCCGGTTTCGGTATCCCGTTCCGCTTTGTGAACCTGAACTCTCATTTCGATGTTTCGAGAATTCCGGAAACGTGGAAGTTCCCGCTTGGGGTTATAAGGCAGCACGAGCACTCAACACAAACAAGCTTGTTATCCTTCACCGATCTCCGACATCTCTCAGTCGCGCTATTGACCTTCAGAAAAGAACCTGGCATTTAGAGCCAGCCCATGGCGGAAATTGCATCGCTTGACGACCTAAGGATACGCTTCGGGACGAGCACACCGCAGCGCCAATTTCTCTTCCGGCAAGTCGAAATCATTATTGACCAGCTACTCGTAACCAAAAGCGCTAAACAAGTCTATTTGTTCGGGAGCTTTGTAAGTGGAAAGGCCTCTCCCAATGATGTAGACTTATTCGTCGTTATGAAGGCCAGCTTCTCAACAACTCAACTCAGTGGAAAAGTCTCAGAACTTTTCCAACATGATGTGTGCAGGATACGCTATCACGCAGATCTGTTCTGGGTAACAGAGGCGGTTGGCAATGCTCGGATTGAAGACCTGCTAGAAGTGTTCTCTCGTGACCGTGAAGGGCGAACCCAATCTGTTGTTGAGGTTAAGCTATGATCCAAAACGACGCACAACTTCACCAAGCGCAGGCTGATATTCAAAAACTGTGGAGATTCTTGGAAAGCGCCCGCCAGACGCATGGAAGCGCAGACTACGAACGGCTAGCGGCGCCCTATCTCTTACAGATTCAAGAACGTCAGCAAGAAGTGCTGGATTATCTGTCAGCGAAACCAAAACCCGCGGACGCGTGATCTCACCCACGGTGCTCTTTAGGACGCGCGATCAGGTCTTTTTTTCAGGATAATTTTTTTCAAAACTGTCCACTATTAGACAGCAATCCCCTCCCGAGTCCGCTTACGCTAATTCCCTGAAAGGAATGCGAATCCAGAGAGACGGTTCTCTCGCTCACGCTGAAGGAT
>JAHKKJ010000073.1 GCA_020027655.1 Deltaproteobacteria bacterium
ATGTTTGGTTCCGGTGAGACCCATATCCTCGCGCAAGACTTCCAACAATGTTTTGTTGATCTCCGTGGCGACCTCTTTGGTTTCGCCGTTGACGCGAAGCTGCAACAGGGTTTTGGTCAGCTTGCCGTCGGCTCCGTTTTTTTTGCTCTTTCTCATGCTCGTTCTAGACTAGTAGCTTCTTCGATAACGAATTCGGGATTCCCTTATCGTCACACCCGCACAGGCGGGAAATCCAGAACCCCTACCAAATCTCCCCCTTGCTAAAGGGGGAGATAAAGAGGGGGTCAATGAACGCCGAATTAGCGAGGAGAGTGCTTTGAACGTTTTGAACCATTTTGAAGTGCTTTTCAGTAGCCTGTTAAAGCTTGAAAAACCTTTTAGCCTTCAGCTCGAACCTCGGCAAGGTTCCCGGCGCCACCAGTTCAACCTGAGGGCGAAGGCCGATGCGTTCGCGCATGTGTTGGCTCACTTGTTCGGCCAGCACTCCAGTGGAGCTCTGGTCGGAGCAAGGTTCTAGAACGATCCTGATTTCCTTCATCGATTCTTTTTCAAAAACTTCCACGCGAAACTCTTCGATCTCAGGAAATTCCCGCATGACGTTTTCAATGGCGCTGGGAAATACGTTGACGCCACGGACAATAACCATATCATCCACCCGCCCCAACACGCCACCTTGCAAAAGCAAAAATGGCCTGCCGCATGGACACGGCTGGTAGCTCGGTTGAACCAGATCGCCGGTTCTATAACGAATGACGGGACTGCCGATCCTGCCGAGATTAGTGATAACCAATTCACCTTGTTCTCCTTCACCGACGGGCGCGCCAACGTTGGGGTCCAGAACCTCAGCAATAAATTCACTTTCATTAACGTGGATGGCTGCTGATTGGGATTGGCACTGGAAACCGAAAGCCCCTACTTCGGTCGCGCCTGCATGATCATAGCACTTCGCGCCCCAGGACTCTTCAATCATCCTTTTGGTGCTCGGAATACTCGCCCCGGGTTCGCCCGCATGGATGGTGATTTTTATGGCGGACTCTTTGGCGAGATCCTTGCCGGCTTTTCGCGCCTCCGAAGCCATGTGCAGCGCGTACGTGGGCGTGCAGACGAGCACGGTGGCGCCGTAGTCGATTATGGTCTTAAGCCGCTGCGGAGTAGACTGACCGCCACCGGAAACGGCCATGGCGCCAAGCTTCCGCGCTCCCTCCCAGCCGGCCCAGAAGCCGATAAAAGGGCCAAAAGAAAAAGCAAAGAAGACACGATCATCAGGCCGAACTCCGGCCGCGTCAAAGATTACCTTCCAGCAGTCCGCCCACCATTCCCAGGATTTTTCAGTGTCGAGCCAGTACATCGGCTTTCCGGTCGTGCCCGAGGTCTGATGAATTCGAATGTAGCGTTCCCGTGGGAACGTCAAGTCGGTACCAAAGGGAGGATAAAGCGCTTGATTCTCGACTAGCTCGCTCTTGGTCGTAAAAGGCAGACTCTTTAGCAGTTCCTTAGAGGCGATATCGGAAAATTTATTTGCCGAAAACTTCTTTCGGTAAAACTCGTTCGCCGGCAAAACTGCTTGAAGCATCTCACCCAGTCGTTTTAGCTGCGACTGCTCCAGCTCCTTGCGGCTGTTTTGTGTATTCATAAGGTCCGTTAGCGCTCGATCAAACTGAGTTTATGGCGTGGAGAATGAGGAGCGAAAATGAAACTTAGAAGGTGAAGCGCAATGTGCCAGTCCGCATTCAGGATAAGGCCAACACTGAAACAGCCTCGAGCATCCCGGCCGCGCGCAATTGATCCACTGGCGTTCTCGACGCCAACTCAACTGGGTGTTACTCAATCTGTACACGGCAAATCAGATTCATTGATCTCCGCCCAGCTCACCCGGCTGCTCCAGTGGCCGTGCGCCGATGGTTTTCCCGGCGGCACATCATCGAGCGTGCCGGCGGGAACAATCACACGCTGGCCGTCGCGCGAGGCGTGCGGAATCGGGCAATTGCAGTTGGCGCAGATCTGCCGCGCGAAGCTTTTCGCCTCCGGGAGGTCGAAACGTTTGATCAGATCCTCACCCTGGGTCCAGCGAAACTGAGCGATGGGCACGGCGATGTTCGTGGAGCGCACTCCACCTGTGGCTTTGCGGCAACGCGAGCAGTAGCAATGCCCAAACCTAGTGAACGGCGTGCTCACCTCGTAGCGCACCGACTTGCATAGACAGCTTCCTCGAACGGTTTGTTCGGCCATAGAACCTCCCTCGAAATGTACAGCAACAATAAAGCGGCCTGAGTCTATTGGCAATCCTCCAGGTAAAGAAAAGTGGACAGGGTGCTCTCTGATGGATAGGATAGCCGGACGGGAAATCAAAAAGTTTTTGCCGAGATTGAACCGAATAGGAAGGTCGAGAACTCGCCGGACCTCCGATGGTTTAGCAGATCAAGGAATCGAGAGCCAACCGGGCTGGACGAAAACTAACCGTAAAGAACGTACAAAACTCAAAGAATATTCTGTAATGTTTCAACGGTTCCTGAAACTCTTGAGTAATGGCAAATTAATTTGGATTCTTCTTCCGCATGTTTGATTTGGCCATCATCCATGCATCGATCATTTCTTGCTTAAAGCGCCATTGATTGCCTACTTTGAAGGCGGGGATTTTCTTCTCAGTGACCAGGCGATAAACAGTAAACTTGTTGACATTTAAGTAACGGGCTATTTGCTCCGGGGTTTGTAGCTCGCCAAATTTAGCCCCCCGGTCGGCCGCCGTCGGTTTCTCCGGTTCCGAAAATTCGGCTGCAAGACGAAGATCATGCTCCCGCTGTACGGTAAAGAACTCACAAGCTTGTTTAAGGATCATCTCAAGCTCAGGAATGTCCCAGGGTTTGGTGACGTATTTGTAAATCGCAGCTGAGTTGACCGCATCGATAGCCACATCGAAGTCGGAATACGCCGTAGTGAGAATACGAATCGCTTCCGGATGTAATCGGCGGGCTCGCTGTAGAAATTCGACTCCCTTTTCGCCGGGCATCCTTTGGTCAGTCATCAGAAGCGCGATCTCGTCTCGATGTTCTTCCAGGAGACGATAGCCATCGGCGGCGTTGGCGGCGCTTAGAATATTAAACTTGTCGCCGAAAGCTCGGGTAAAATATTTGAGTGACTTTTCCTCGTCGTCGACGTAAAGGATCGTACACTTCTGATAATTAGAAAGAGGTTCCATCGTCTCTCCTCTGCAGCCCGGGGCCTTATTGGCTCCCGTGCGAATGCGGATAGCTCAACTATGTATCTGCACTGGATGTGTCCCAGCGGGCCTGCCTCATTCTACCCTAACAAATCCTTAGCCCAAGTCTATACTCGTTTCAATCCCTGACGCGCCCGTTCATTTTCTGCGGTATCCAGAGATGCGAACAACATTTTTCCATAGATCTAGCACACTTGACCAGTGGAATCGATCCCAGCCTTGAGTCAATGATAGCGCGCGCCACGATGGCTTGGCAAATCGAGCTTTCATTGGCCGTACCATTGACCGCCTCGGAGAATCGCCAGGACAAATGAATTTGCCGGGGCAGACGAAGCACGCTATTGTAGAATATTCGTAATAGTGTGCCCTGGTCCGGTTGCCTGTCTCCATATCCGGTTTTGAGGCAAACGTTGGGTGTGATCGAGAACCTATGGCGATAAACATCGAGCACAGGCGCGTGCAGGCCAACGGCATCACCTTCCATGTGGCGATCGCGGGACCAAGCGATGCGCCGCCGGTCTTCTGCCTGCACGGATTTCCCGAAGGATGGATGAGTTGGCGGCCGGCAATGGAAGCGTTGAGAGACGCTCGCCTCTACGCGCCGGACCTTCGCGGCTATGGTGAAACGGCGCGTCCGAGAGACGGCTACGACGTCTTCACGCTCACCGACGACATTAGGGCACTGATCCAGGCCCTCGGTATCGATAAGCCCGTCCTGGTCTCCCATGACTGGGGTGGCGCTTTGGGATGGATCTTTGCACACCGATACTCAAATCTCATCCGCAAACTTGTCGTCATTAATTGCCCGCATCCGAAGACGCTTGTGCGGGCGGTCCTCCACTTCGAGGATTTTCAGACCATCCGCATCCCGTGGGTTCCCGTCTTCGAGATACCGTGGGTTCCTGAATTCTTTCTGACCACGGCACTGGGCAGGTGGGGGTTGAAACTATCCTTCACCTTGAGAGAGGGAGAAAAGGGCACCATGAATGTGGCGCTGGTAGAAGAGCTGGTTTCGCGTTTCCAGAAACCCGAGGATATGCGCGGGCCCATCAACTACTACCGCGAGATGGTGTGCACACAGCTGGTGCCGGCGAAGCGCGCACGACTCGAAGCGGTCTATAGTAACCCAATCACCGTTCCCGTTATCCTGGTGTGGGGCGCGAAGGACGGTGCACTATCCGCTCGAGTGGCGTTGAACAGCGGCCTCGACGCGGGTTGCTACGTGGAGTGCAGACCCCTTCCGGGAGTTGGTCATTTTGTCAGCCTGGAGGCTTCCGGCAAGCTGGCGGTGGAAATCAGGCGTCTCCTCAATCCCAATACCGAATAGCCCCAAGATCGGCCGGGATTCCGCATGATCACACGGTTTATGGATCTCATCTTGATGGCGGTGGACCGTTATAGTGACGGTTGGACGGCGTTGCGATTTGCAGTAGAACCGAATCGGACGCACGAGGAGGGTCCCATGATTGTCTATTTTCGAATTGCGGTCGCGCTTCTGCTTTGTTGTGTTGTGCCGTCTTCGGTGATCGCCCAGGAGAAACCCAAGATCTTTCTTGGGGCATCGAGCAAGACTCTTGGATACAGCCCACTCTGGGTCGGTGCGAGAAAGGGTTTCTTTGAGCAGCAAGGTTTAGATGTGCAGTTGGTGCTGCTGCGCGGGATGCCGATGACCGTTCAGGCTCTTTCCGCAGGGTCTTTGCATATCGGCTCTGGAGGCGCTGAACCCTATATCGATGCATCGGAGCGGGGCTTGGATTTCATCCTCACCGGCGGCGTCATCAACGGCACGGCGCAATTCATCATCGCAGCGAAAAATATCAAGACTTATGAAGACCTGCGCGGGGCCACCTTTGGCACGGCGTCATTGACCGGCGGTACGATTACGGTGCTGCGCGAGGCGCTGAAGTTGAAAGGATTAGAATACCCGCGCGATTATAAACTGTTGATCATCGCTGGTGGCTCGGCAACCAACCTCGCGGCGTTGCAGTCGGGCCAAATCAGTGCGACAACCGTCGCTGTGCCGTTGAATTATGCCGCAGAAGAAGCCGGTTTCAATGTCATCGGCAAGCTTTCGGATGGTGTTCCCTATTTTCAAACCAACGTCATCGCGACGCGAAGAAGCTGGGCGGAAAAGAACCGCCCCGTGATGGTGCGTTTCATGCGAGCGATGGTGGAGTCGCTGCGCTGGCTGCATGAAAACAGAGAAGCTGCCATCGACTTTTTGGCCAAAGAGATGCAACTCAAGCCGGTTCACGCCCGCAAGGGTTGGGAGTTTTATACGCAGAATCGCTTCTGGCCGCCCGACGGCGAAGTCACGATAGAAGGGCTCAAATATAATATCCGTATTTACGCCGAGCAAACGGGTGCGAAAGGGCCGCTACCTGAGCCCGGTAAATACGTTGACCAAAGCTATCTGCACGAAGCGTTGAAACAGCTCGAAAAGCGATGAGTGGTTAGCTAACCCAACTGTGACACAGGACGCGATACGAATAGCCAGTTATCATACGTCGGGAAATCGGAATCCGAGAATTTGAAGTTTGCCACCAGACTCGTTCGCTCCGACCAACCACCGATCAAATCTGTATTTTGTTATTCCCTGGGCCGCCGCATGTACCAAATCATTGTACCGATGAGTTGCTCTTGGCGCTGAACTGCGAAACCGAATTTCTTGTAGAATTCTACATTCTCCGGTTTGTCGGTTTCGAGATAACCGGCGGATCGCTCCTGTTTGAGATGCTCGATATAGCGATTCATCAATGCTGTGCCGATTCCTTGCCCCTGAGCCTCGGGAGCAACGCCGACTGGTCCCAGGTGCACGTGCGGTTCCTCGGGATCGAGATGGCACCATCGAGCGAACCATTTGATGACTTGTGGAATTGCCGCCCCGAGGGGTTTCAATAGAGTCGTAGCCGCCAGCGGAATCTCTTCCGGCGCCGGGAGGCAATAGGGCGACGCGTTAAAGTGGATGTAGCCGCGAACTCGACCATCTCCCAACGCGACAAAGGCTTGGCCAGTGAACATATGCCGCAGGCCGATGCGGAAAAACAAGCGATTCTGATCGATCCGTTGCGGGCCGAAAGCCGAGATGTGAAGAGGATTGGTGACAAACGCCTCGGCCAGCATGGATACTGTCGTGTCCAATCGTTCTGCAGAATACTTGTGAATTGTAAGCGTGATATTTCTTTTCACCATCATGTTCCCACCCCTCTGAATCATCCTCGATCCGTTTACCGAAATGGTAGCATCTCCTTGCGCCGTGTTTAAAAGCCTAGCCATTGCCTCGCCTCGCTCTGGTAACCGCTTCGCGGCCGTTTCCTAAATCCGATCGCAATCTTCCCTGTTGCTTTATCCCCCCACCCTCGCTACAAAATAGGTTAAGCCTCAGACCCATAAAGGAAATCGCTATGGCGCAGAAGTACGTGGATAGTTTCGGCACGCGAAAGACGCTAACGGTGGACAGCCAGAGCTACGACATTTTCGGGCTCGATCTGCTCGAGAAGAGTGGCTTGAAGAACGTCTCCAAGTTGCCGGTCTCTTTAAAGGTCCTTTTGGAGAACCTGCTCCGCCAGGAAGACAATCATCATGTCAACAAAGACGACATTGAGGCGCTGGCGACCTGGAGTCCCAAGGCGAAACAGGACAAAGAAATCGCCTTCATGCCGGCCCGGGTGTTGATGCAAGACTTGACCGGTGTGCCGGCGGTGGTCGACCTGGCGGCGATGCGCGAGGCGATGAAGCGGTTGGGCGGTGATCCGAAAAGGATCAATCCACTGGCGCCGGTGGATCTGGTCATCGACCACTCCGTGCAAGTAGATTACTTCGGCACTGCCGACGCTTTCCACAAGAATTCCCAAATCGAGTTCGAGCGCAACGTCGAGCGCTACGCCTTCTTGCGTTGGGGTCAGAGAGCTTTCGATAATTTCCGGCTCATCCCGCCGGATACCGGGATCTGTCATCAGGTCAATCTTGAATATTTGGCTCCGGTGGTATTTCGCGCCAAGAAAGACGGCGCGACATTCGCCTATCCTGACACAGTCGTTGGAACGGATTCCCACACGCCCATGATTAACGGCTTGGGCGTCGTCGGTTGGGGCGTGGGCGGTATCGAAGCTGAAGCGGCGCTGCTCGGCCAGCCCATCATCATGCTCATCCCCGAAGTCATCGGCTTCAAGCTTCACGGCAGACTGCCCGAAGGCGCCACCGCCACCGACCTGGTGCTAACCGTCGTACAGATGCTGCGTAAAAAAGGCGTCGTCGAAAAGTTCGTCGAGTTTTATGGCTCGGGTCTATCGACTTTAAGTCTGGCCGATCGTGCGACCATCGGTAATATGGGACCGGAATACGGTGCCACCATCGGCTACTTCCCCATCGACGACGAGACGCTTCGATATCTGCAGCTCACCGGACGCGATCCGGAGCTGATCAAACTCGTCGAAACCTATGCTAAAGAGCAGGGCATGTTTCGGACGGATGCGTCACCCGATCCGATGTTCACCGATACGCTTGAGCTCGACCTCGGCAGCGTGGTGCCGAGCCTGGCCGGTCCCCGAAGGCCGCAGGACCGCGTGCCGCTCACGGAAAGTAAGCAAGCGTTTCGAGAAGCGCTGCCGTCCTTAATGAAGAGCGGCAACGCAGCCAAGACCGTGAACGTGCAGTTGAACGGCGACAAGTTCCAGCTCAGGCATGGTTCGGTTGTGATCTCGGCGATCACGAGCTGCACCAATACGTCTAATCCTTCGGTGTTGATCGGCGCGGGCTTACTGGCGAGGAAAGCGGCGGAGAAAGGCCTCACAAGAAAGCCTTGGGTAAAAACCAGTTTGGCGCCTGGATCTAAAGTCGTCACTGAGTATCTAAAGGACAGCGGCCTATTGTCCGATCTAGAAAAAATGGGTTTCCACCTCGTAGGGTATGGATGTACCACTTGCATCGGCAACAGCGGTCCGTTGCCTGAGCCGGTGGCCAACGCCATTCAAGAAGGAGATTTGGTGGCCGCCGCCGTCTTGTCCGGTAATCGCAATTTCGAAGGGCGCATTCATGCCAGCGTGCGAGCAAATTATCTCGCGTCGCCGCCGTTGGTGGTGGCCTATGCGCTGGCCGGCAGTATGGATGTGGATCTATATAAAGACGCGCTGGGAAACGATTCGCAGGGTAAGCCGGTTTATCTCAAAGACATCTGGCCGACACCCCAGGAAGTTCAGGCGGTAATGAACAAGTCGGTGCGCTCGGAGATGTTCAAGAAAGAGTACAGCCAGGCCACCGAAGGCGATGAGCGCTGGAACGCCATGCCTGTGCCTGAAGGCGAACTGTTTCAGTGGGATGGTCAATCGACTTATGTGAGGGAAGCGCCATACTTCGAGAACATGTCGAAGACTCCGGGAGAACTCAAGGAAATCAAAGGGGCGCGTGTGTTGGCGCTGCTTGGCGACTCGGTGACGACGGACCACATCTCGCCGGCGGGTTCCATCGAAAAGAACGGTCCGGCGGCGCGCTATCTCACGAACAATGACGTAGCGCAGAAAGACTTCAACCAATACGGCGCGCGGCGGGGAAACCATGAAGTCATGATGCGCGGCACCTTCGCCAACGTCCGGCTTAAGAATTTTTTGGCGCCGGGAACCGAAGGCGGGGTGACGGTGCATCTGCCGGACAAGAAGCAGATGTCGATTTACGACGCCGCCATGCAGTATCAAAAGGAAGGCGTTCCTTTAATCGTTATAGCAGGCAAAGAATACGGCACCGGCTCGTCCCGCGACTGGGCGGCTAAAGGACCGAGGCTCCTCGGCATCAAAGCGGCGATTGCGGAGAGCTTTGAGCGCATTCACCGCAGTAACCTGATCGGCATGGGGATTGTGCCCTTGCAGTTCAAGGCCGGCGAAAACCTCAAGTTCCTCAGTCTGACGGGATTCGAGAGGTTCGATGTCGCTGGCATCTCGGCCGGACTCAAGCTGCGACAGGAACTCACCGTAAAAGCGACCAGTGATGACGGCAAGGTCACGGAGTTCAAGGTCATCTGCCGTATCGATACACCGGCGGAATTGGATTACTATCGGCATGGGGGGATTTTGGAGTACGTGCTGCGGCAGCTGCTGCAGGATTAGCAGTTTCGAGTTGCCGGTTTTGAGTTTCGAGTTGGAACCGAAACTAGCAATCCGAAACTAGGAACTTACCGTAATGAGACGACGAGAAGCGCTGGCGACGATGGGTAAAGCATCGCTAGCGATTCTGGCCGGAATTCTTCCATCTGTCATTTCGAACTTGGAAGGCGCTGAGAGACCTACGATGGCTACACCCGACCGCATCCGCCATTACACCGCGAACAACCCCGGCATCATGACTTTACAGGGGACGAATCAATACATCGTCGGTAAGCAGAACGTCCTGGTTATCGATGTTGCGCTGAGCGCGGACTCGAATATGGACGGAATTATCGAGCAGGCAGAAGCGATGGGCGCAAAGAAGATCGAAAAGATTCTGCTGACGCATATTCATAGCGACCACTGCGGTGGTGCCCTGGCCTTGAGAAAGCGGTGCGGCGCCAAGCTGGGCATTCATCGCTCCCGTGCAGGTTATCTCGGTGGCGAGGACTTTCAATACGACGACAACGATCGGATTGCGTTCGGCGGCGGCGAGTTACAAGTGCTTCACACGCCAGGCCATGAATCCGGCCACTGTTGTTTTTATGAGTCAGGGGATCAGGTGCTGTTCAGCGGCGACAATATTCTCGGCTACGGCACGGCCGTGATCCGACCGCCGGACGGCAATATGACCGACTACTTGAGGTCCTTGGAGAGACTGCTCGAATTCAATATCAGTTTAGTTCTGCCAGGGCATGGACCTCTTGTCGGCAAGCCCGAAGCGAAGATTAAGGAATACATCGAGCATCGCATGATGCGGGAAAAGCAGGTTATAGACGCGCTGCTCAAAGGGCGCAACACCATCGGCGACATCACCGAAATGATTTACGTGGGTGTTTCGCCTGCTCTACAAAGGGTTG
>JAHKKJ010000477.1 GCA_020027655.1 Deltaproteobacteria bacterium
CGCGAGCTTTTCGACGGCGATCGTAATCTTCGATGGATCGCGCCCGTTGTCCCGCGCGGTTTGGGCTAGGATATCGCAGCCGACTTTCATTTCCTTCGGAGAAAGCCAGCCCGGTATCCAGCCTTCGCCGTATTTTCCGGCACGCTTCGCGGCAAGCTTCATCCAGCCGCCGACCCAAACGGGCGGATGGGGCTGCTGGAAGGGCTTCGGATAAACTTCGGCGCCTTTGAACTGGATGAAATCACCTTTGTAGGAGGCAAGAGGCTGGGTCCAAATCGCTTTCATCGCTTCAATATATTCATCCGTACGGTCGCCGCGCCGCTCATAAGGCACGCCAAAGACGCCGAACTCGTCGGACTCCCGGGTAGCTTTGGAACCGAGGCCGACGCCGATCAGCAAACGACCATTGGCGAGATGATCAAGCGTAGAGTACTGTTTCGCGGCGTAAATCGGGTTCCGGCAGGGCATGACCAAACACGCCACCCCTAGAACGATCTTCTTGGTCTCCGCCGCCAGGTAGGACAAGATCGTGGTGGCTTCGAAGAAATTGGCATCCTGCGTATCGCTCAGCGCTTCCGCAGCGCCGGAAGAAATGTGATGCCGGTGCATCTCCGAGCTCCAGACCACATGGTCGTGAACCCAGATCGCATCGAATCCGAATTCTTCGGCTGACTTAGCGGCGTTGACGATATTTTCAATGCTGGAAAGTGGACCGGAATTCGGCACTCTCACGCCGAAAGAAATCTTGTTCATGGCTTACTCCTATTTCTTTTCAGTGACTTCGACCTTGTGGTACTTGAGATGGCGGTTGTACCAGTCGACGACATTCGCCGCGACATCGTCGAAATAATCATTGTAGATACCGTAGTGGGTAGTTTTCTTGTACAGCACCAGCTTTTTCGGCTCTAGGGCTTTTTCGTATAAATCAAACGACTGCTGCTCCGGCGTGACGGCATCGCCTTCGACAGCGATGAAAAGCACGCCGCGTGGCGAAATCTTGTGGACAACATCGATGGGGCTGTACTCCAGAATCGCTTCGGCGCAGGCCAGCGGCATGGCGTCCGGGATCTTGTCCGCGACGTCTTTCTTAATCGTCGTTGTCTGGCGCTCCGGGGTTTGCACCATGATACCCCCCTCGCGCGCGCTGACGATTGCGCCTGAACCGGTAAGCGCCCGTTTTTTGCGGTCTTCGTCGATGCTTTTGAGGTAATCGACCCATTCATACTCGCGTCGCATGGAGTGGAGCCAATCTCTCCCGCTGCTGACGCCGAGATAGCTGACGCAGCACTTGACGCGCGCATCGATAGCCGCGACATAGACGGCATTGCCGCCGCCAGTGCCGCCGGAACCGTAAGTGGCGATCCGGTCAGGATCGATTTCTGCGCGGGTTTGCATGTATGTGATGGCGCTACGGATGTCTTCCGCCTGCCACTTAGGCACGACCCAACCGCGCTCGTTGCCTTCGCTGTCGCCCCAGCCTCGATAGTCGAAACAGAGGCAGGCGTAGCCGGCCGCACAGAGCTTTTCGAACATCATAATGTAATGCTTGGCATCTTTCAGTCCGAGAAAGCCTGGCCCCTGAACGATCCCCGGGTAAGGCTTGCCCTGGCCGGAATCCGGCAAGTAGAGCACGCCGGCGAGCTTAATGCCTTCGCTGTAAAAATTCACTTTCTCTGTACGCATACTTAACTCCTAAAAAGTGGTTCCAAATGTTCAAGCAGTTCAAATCGTCCGATCCGGATAACGTCTTGAACGGTTTGAACGTTTTGATCGATTTGAACGATCTTTACGCCCGCACCGCCGGCAGAACTTCTTGTCCCAGCAAGTCGATCTGCTGATACCAGTCGGCGTAGCGGAAGCGCAGGTCGAAAACGATATGATTGAGCCCGGCTTCTTCGTATCGTTTGGTATCGCGAGCGATATCCGCTGGAGTTCCCGCCATGAGCAGCCCTTCGATGTCCGCGACCGTGGAGAATGTGCCGGATGCGGGTCTCACCCAAGTTTTCTTGGCAGGGGTGTTGCCTTCATTGATCAGACCCTTGACGTTAACCTTGCTGAGCGCGACGTCTCTGTTCTTATCGATGCTAGTGATAGGGATCGCGCCGGTGGTGACCATGGGTCGTCCCGCCAGCTTACACTGCTCTTCGAGGTACTTGACCATCTTGTTAAAAGTAGCCGTGGGAATACGCCCTGGCATCCAGCCGTCGCAGTAATCCGCCGCCCGCCGGCAGGAAGCCGGTGTGCCACCGCCGTACCAAATCGGAATGTTCTTGCTCGGCGTCGGTTTGAGCTCAACATCTTTGAAGTCGTAATAATCGTCTTGGTAGCTGATCCTTTCACCGGCCCAGAATCGGCGGCAGAGCTGGGCGTTGACTTTCGCTATGTTAGCGCGATCTTGTAAAGTAACCTTCTTATAACCCGCGGCTTCGAATTCATGAGGAAAAGTACCGAGACCAAGACCCATGATGATATTGCTGTCGCACAACGTGCTGAGGCCCGCCATGGCCTGCGCCAAATGAATCGGGTGGCGGTGCGAGATCATCGTACCGGTGCCGAGAGTCAGTTTTTTGCAGATCGGGGCGATGGCCGCGAGGATCAACAAACCCTCGATGTGGGTATTATCTTCGCCTTCCATACCGTGGGGTTCGAAAACCAGGTGGTCTCTGACCCAAACCGAGTCAAATCCATAGGCCTCGGCCTTCTTTGATCCTTCGATACACCTTTCGGCCGAGGCGTATTCACAGAAGTGAGGTAGCAGTAATCCGAATTTAAGCTTTGTTGCCATGGGATAAACTCCTTTCCTGAAAATGAACTACGATTACGGCCTATGTCCTTCCAACAAGCTATCAAGGTCAGTTAACGCTTTGATCGAATCGGCTTTTTTCGTCCAAACGACCGCTATCGCTAATGCATTGACCAGCGAAAAGGCCGGCGTCAGTGAATTGACCGTGG
Organism: Deltaproteobacteria bacterium; assembly: GCA_020027655.1. Taxonomy (GTDB): domain Bacteria; phylum Desulfobacterota; class Binatia; order UBA9968; family UBA9968; genus DAIRFP01. The sequence goes on from JAHKKJ010000477.1 coordinate 2,953, forward strand.
TGTGGAGCCCGCGCTTGGCGTAGAGGCAGACATCCGCGGCTTTGGCTATGGCAGAACTGGGAAAGTCGGTGATTCCCAAGATTGGTGTGCCCACCTTCTTGGCGTGCTGGAGCGCGGCCTGCACTTCCCGCGGTACTTGGAGGAAGTCGATGGCGACCAGCACGTCCGACGGGTTCATAAATGCGAGCTGCTCAAGGAGCGAGGTTCCGCCGGTTAGAAAGATCCAGCGGGTGTCTTTTTTTACCCGCACGAGCCGAAAGTGAAGTAGATAGGCCAGCGCCATTGAAGCATTGAGACCTATGATGAACACCTTCTGCGCGCGCCAGATGATCTCCACCGCCTTATGAAAATCCGGCAAGGACGCCGCTTGAAGCGTCTCCTGCAGGAGTTGGATATCCCGTTTGATCAGCTTGCCGAAGATATTTTCGTCGTCTCCCAGTTCAGCGAAGGTCTCCTCCATCCGGGCCGCGGCGCGCAGCTTACCGCGCATCTCCTTCTGAATCTCCCGCTTGAACTCGGGAAAGCCTTTGTAGCCCATGCTCTTGGCGAATCGTACCACCGTTGATTTGCTGACCCCTACGGCCTGGGCCAGATCGCGTACATTAGAGACGAGCAGGGCCGAGCTATCGTTTTGTAGATAGTGGCCGAGTCGCTTTTGCGCCCCGTTGAGGGAGTTGACCTTGGTTAAAATCTGTCGAATTGCGGCCATTGAAACTTTTGTCTCACCTATCGCAGCGAAACTTTCTTGTCAAGACGGTTGACAGGTTTTTTCACCCGCGATAGTTTGCCAGAAGCATTAGCATCTAGAGCGGCCGGAGCCGCAACCAAAAGAAAAATAGATATCACCACGAAGGAGCACACGAAGAGCACGAAGGAAAGAGAGTTAACCGCAAAGAATTTAGGTTTCAGATCTATCGAGCAACCGCTCTGTGGTTACCCTGACCAGGGCTACGGCAGGTACGAAGTTTTGATTGTCAAGTATTCTCACCCTTCGTGATCTCCTTTGAAAAATACCGGGCGGAGGGGCCTGTGTCAGTTCAAGTAGAACCCCTCGATTACGTCATTCCAGCATGGAGTGCTGGAATCCTAGGTTGACATGGACGTTTCCGGACGCATCCTTGCGAACCTGGATGATCTGCATTTTCATGTTCTGTGGGCGAGCGTAAGATCGTGAATCACTTCGTGGTGAGATATCTTTCGTCATGTGCTGCATCCATGAGGAATAACAGTCAGACAATTTGCGCAAGCTGCGCAGACTTTCAAGCAT
>JAHKKJ010000478.1 GCA_020027655.1 Deltaproteobacteria bacterium
CATGCTGGCACGGAGATTCTTGAGCGGGGGGGCAACGCTGTCGATGCCGCCATTGCCACCGGGTTTGCCCTCGCTGTGGTTGATCAGGCCGCGTCGGGTCTCGGCGGCGGCGGTTTCATGATTATCTACGATGCCAGAGATAAACGGGCCCATGCGTTGGACTTCCGCGAGACCGCGCCGGAGGCGGCGCACGCCGACCTCTATGTCAGGAACGGAAAGCCGGTGCCATCGTTGAGCTTGACCGGGGCGCTTGCGGTGGCCGTACCCGGCGAGGTGGCGGGTTTGTTGGCAGCGATGAAGCGGTTTGGCAGTCTTCCATTAGCAGTCTTGATGGCGCCCGCTATTCGTCTGGCGACGGAAGGTTTCCCGCTGGATGCCGCCCTGCGCTATGCCATCGAGCGCCAGTCATCCAACATGAAAAAGTTTCCAGAGCTGGGTCGAGTCTTTCTGGTGAAGGATGAAGTGCCCCCAGAGGGCGAAATTATTCGCCAACCCGATCTGGGTCAAACGTTGAAAGCGGTCGTATCTGAGGGTGCTGATGTCTTCTACCAAGGCTGGATCGCTCAAGCCATCGTCGATACCGTAAAAAAAGACGGGGGTGTTCTCACGCTTGAGGACTTGAAAAGCTATAAACCGATCTGGCGTGAGCCGCTCGTCGGAAGCTACCGCAAGCGAACTGTGATTACGATGCCGCCACCGAGTTCAGGGGGGGTGGCTTTGATCGAGATGTTAAACGTCCTGGAGGGTCACCAATTGGCCAAGCTTGCGCCCAACTCGGCGACCTACCTTCACCTGGTTGCCGAGGCAATGAAACATGCCTTCGCGGACCGCGCGCAATATCTCGGCGATCCGGATTTTGTCAAAGCGCCGATCCCAACCTTGGTTTCCAAGGACTATGCCTCTTGGATTCGCGGCCGGATTTCCCCGGTCAAGACACATCCCGCAAAGTATTATGGCTTGGGGAATTTTAAGGCAGAGCAAGGTGGAACGACGCATTTTAGCGTGCTCGACCGTTTCGGCAACGCCGTCGCATGCACCTTGTCGGTTAACACTCGTTTCGGTTCCAAGATCCTCGTGCCCAAAACCGGGATTGTGCTGAACAACGAGATGGATGATTTTGCGATCCATCCGAGCGGCAACGTTTACGGCCTGGTGGGCAATGACGCCAACTCACTGCAGCCGAAAAAGAGGCCCCTAAGCAGCATGACACCGACGATTATACTCCAAGGCGATCGGCCGGAGTTGATCGTCGGAGCAGCCGGGGGGCCGCGGATTATCAGTGCGACCTTACAAACGATTCTTAACGTCTTGGATTTCCAGATGCCGGTCAAGGAGGCGGTCGAAGCCCTGCGTATTCACCACCAATGGATACCGGATGAGCTCAGCGTCGAGGACAAGTTGCCGCCAGAGACAAAGAAGTCCCTCGAACGAAGGGGCCACACGGTGAGAGAAAGGATTACCCTGGGCGTGGTGCAGGCCGTCCTGGCAAAACGATCCAAAATTACCGGCGCAGTCGATTCAAGAAAAGCGGACAGGGGGCGTTCGGAATAACCCGTGAATGATTGAAGCCGAACGATCGCGCTGCGCAGATCGCCCCAAGGACTTCCGTTTACTTGCGTTTGCGCCCCCTCGTCCACCAGGTCCAAAGGGGCAGGACCGCTTGCCCTAGCCTAAGCAATGTTCCGGCCGACTTGGTCAGCTTACCGCCGTAACCGCCAACCAACAGACTCGAGATTCCCGCAACTAAAATTGGGTAAGACTTGAGAGTCTTACCCAATACCGTTAACACGGCCCCAAGGCCAAGGGGCAAGTGGATTCGGCGGCAAGATGCGGCCAGCTCTTCTCGGTCCCGGGCGCATCGATCGATGAGGATCTGTTTACGGCGGGCAATTTCTTCAAATCGACTACTCACGGGAAGAAGCCTTCAGTCGATCACGATCTTTTCCTAACTCCGCCAAGGTGGCGGGGAAAAGGCTCGGTCGGGTCAGTATTTTTTTGCGCAGCATCACGCCCGCGATGACTCCGACACAGAGGTAGAGTCCCGCGAGCGCTCCGAGGGCGAGGAGCCAGCCCTTTTCCCAGAAAAGCGCCACGGCGAATATATTGAGAAGGATAAACCCAAAACTGAGTCCGAAAAAAAGCAGCAGGGTGAGCAGCAGAGTCTGTTTTAGCCGCTCCCGTTCTTCTTCCAACTCGGTAACAAACAGTTCCAGCCGCGTGTGCAGAGCCGAACTGATTGCGGCAACCACGGATTTGCAAGTATCGAGGAATCCTGTCGTGCGTTCGCCGCTTGGGCTGCCTTCTTTTTCAGGCATAGGGGAAAATTAGCCGCGGCGAAGCAGCAAGCCTAGCACCAACCCTACACCGGCTGCGACCCCCACCGCGCTCCACGGATTCTCGCGAACATAATCGTCGGCGACGTCGGCATACTCTTTGGATTTCTTTACTAAGGCTTTTTCTGCGTCCGCCAGTGCCTTTTTGCCCTCGATCAAACTTTGCTCGATCTTTTGGCGCGCCGCGGTGACTTTCTCACCAGCTTGGTTCGTGGTGGCTTTTAGTAGTTCCTCTGCGTCGCCGACCAAAGTCTTTAGATCGCTGACGAGTCTTTCTCTCGTTGTTTCACCTTCCATGGTAAACCTCCTTTTCGGTTACGAATGCCTTGAACCATGATAATCAGCCCTCCGGGGGTATTTCAAGGACCGCAGTTGATTTCAGAAATATTTTCTCGCCAAAGTTGATTTGTCCTTTTTCATCCCTTACCATACTGGCAACTTTTTGACCCCATTGAGGGGGTAGGAGGAAATTTCCATGTCGCTCTGTAAGTCGTGCCACGCGGTTTGCATGCTCATCCTAGGAATAGCGCTGCTACCTGTGATTTCTTGGTCTCAAATCGGTCCCGATCCGAAACTGATCGAGGGAGCCAAAAAAGAGGGTCAACTTGTTTACTATACGACAATGACCCTGGATCAGAGCAAACAAACGGTAGATAGGTTTGAAAAGAAGTATCCTTTCATCAAGGTCACCCTGTTTCGGACAGGAGGCGGACCGCTATTGAATAAGATTTTCACGGAGTCCCGCGGCGGGAGACATGATTGGGACGTGGTCGTCGGTAGAGGCGAAATGGTCTTGCCGCTCATGGAAAGAAAGCTGGTGGCCTCTTACCGGTCGCCGGAGTACAAGATGATTGACGACCAATTGGTGGACAAGGAGGGTTACTGGACAGCTTATTACGTCAATAGCTACGTGCTCGGCTGGAATACCAAGCTGGTCAAACGCGAGGATGTCCCAAAGACTTACGACGCCCTGCTTAATCCCAAGTGGAAGGGCGGATTGATATCTCTCGATACTGAAGCCTACGGCATGTTCGAAGGTCTGAAGGGCGTTTGGGGCAGAGAGAAAACCCTCGCTTATTTTAAAAAGCTCGCGTCCCTGGAGCCGGTTTTGAAGCGCGGCAATACCGAAAGAGTTCAACTGGCTGTGGCCGGGGAATATTCTCTGATCATCGCCTACAATCAGACCATTCAGAGAATGACCTCTCGCGGGGCGCCGATTGACTGGATCGCCCTGGAACCGGCGGTGACTCAGGTGAATCCGGCAATGATTGGGGCGAAGGCTCCCCATCCCAACGCGGCGCGACTGTTTTACGACTACATCCTTTCGAAGGAAGGCCAAGAACAGCTTAGAGGTTTCCAGAGGATTCCGGTGCGCAAGGACGTTGAGCCTGATCCGTCGCGGCTTTTCAGGGGATTTAAATACGTCATCGAAAATCCCGAGGACTATAAGGATTTCGATGCTACGGTGAAACAGTACTTAGAGATTTTCAAACTGCGCTAGAGAGAAAGGCACCAGCTGCGAGGTGACAGTGGAAAAAGAATTTGCTGTTACCTCACGCCTAATGTTCAAAGGGGTTCCTGAGCAAAATGGTTTGTTCTCGGCCCGGTCCCACCGAAACGAGAATGATCTCGGTTTCGATAATTTCCGCAAGCCGGCGGACATACTTCTGAGCCTGCGCCGGCAGGTCGGAAAAGTTTCTCACATCGTCGAGCGGTTTATCCCAACCTTCCATTTGTTCATAAACCGGTTGGGCGTGCTGCATTATCTTCAAACTCGCGGGAAAATCGTGCAGCACTTTGCCGTCATAACGGTAGGCGGTGCAGATCGGGATTTTCTTGAAGCCCGTCAAGACGTCGAGTTTGGTCAAAGCG
>JAHKKJ010000479.1 GCA_020027655.1 Deltaproteobacteria bacterium
AGCGACACTCCGCTGAACCGCGTCTTCGAAATTTCCACCCTCCGATCCGATAGAGTCGCAGCGCGCGCAGATGACGAAGTCCGAATCGAATTCTTTTTTCGCCGCGACCGCGGCTTTGTATTTGCCGACGGCTTCTTCACGAGAAATCAGTCGGCGGCCGGCAAGTGTACCGGACTTCTTCGGCGATTCCTGATCTTCGATGTGTAAACCCGCGGCTCCCGCGCGAATGTATTCCTTGACCGTGTAGTAAACGTTCACCGCGTTGCCATAACCGGTGTCGGCGTCGGCGAACACGGGAATGTCGGTGACATTAGTGATCCGCCGGACCGACTCGACCATTTCGTTCAAGCCGAGCAAACCGACGTCGGGATAACCGTAGACGTATGCCGCAACCTGGGAGCCGGACATAAAGAAGGCTTCGTAACCCAGCACTTCCGATATGCGGGCGTGAAGCGGGCTAAAGCCGCCCGACATGACGAGCAGCTCGGGACGCTTCAAGAGTTCCGCAAATCGACTTGTGATTTTGTTTTGCATAGCAGGACTCCTTATCACAATGGCCGCCAAGTGGAAACGCAACAAAGCGAACGAATTTCCCCGCAGCAAGCTGTTGCGGCATCGAAAAACATTTATAAGAATCTGCCACCCCCGAATGTTCTCATCGGGGGTCCAGTGACAGTCTCTCACTGGATTCCCGATAGAAGCATTCGGGAATGACGGACTCGCGGAGATCTGGGAATAGATTCGAAGCAGCAAACTGCTGGAAATCTAATAAGATCGGCCGCCACACTTTGCATGCTCGTGTAGCGGCCGCACTGGATTTCTGAATTACCCCCTACTCACCCAGTAACTTCTTCAATCTCGCAATGGTTTCCGGTGTCTGGCTCATCGCCTCCTTGACGATCTTCTCAAGTTCCTCACCCGTTGTCGGGTCAAGATCAAATTTCCGCTTGTCGAGGTCGGCGAGAAATTCCGGATCCTTCATGGTCGCGTTGAACGCATCGCGCAGGATCTTTACCCGATCCGGTGGGATACCCGGCGTGCCCAGCATCGGGCGTCCCAGCGCACCGGCGGCAAGAACTACGTTGCCGAGACGCCGGCTGGCATCTGGAGTCTTATATCGGTCCATCAACTCATACATCGTCGGCGTGTCGCCCAACTTCGGGTCGCGCTTGCGCCCAGTTTGAATGATATTGCGCACGAAGCCATTCTTACGCCAGGTGTGATAAGGCTCGCGAGAGAGAAAGGCCTCGATCGTAAAGGCGCGACAGAGGATCTCGCCGCGTTCGACAGCGAGATCGATCTCCGGCCCGCCAGGGTAGCCCGTAACGAGATTAAACTTTGTTCCGAGAGTCTCTTCAAAAAGCTTGGGGAGATAATAGGCGGTGTCCGAGGTGCCCTGAGCGCCGCACTTGGGCGGCTCGGTGGCTTTACGGACATCATCCATGGTCTTATACGGGCTGTCAGCCCGCATATACATCTGATATTCACCCTGCACCGGAGAGCCGATCCAGACAAACTTAGCCCAATCATATTGGACTTCCTTGCGACCGATTAGCTGGTCAAAGTACAGCGATGGTACGATAGAACCGATCAGGCTCAAGCCGTCTGGTTTGGTTTTGTTGTAAACATAGTTGGCTACAATCTTGTGACCCGCGCCCGGCATGTTTTGCGAGATCATGTCCGGCTTCCCGGGGATATGTTTGGGCATGTATTGCGCCAACAGACGCGACCACTGATCGTAAAGCGCCCCCGGCGTAGTCCCTATATAAACCGTGATGGTTTTACCCTTATAGAAGTCGGCCTGCGCGTGTGCGGAAGGCGCCCATGCCCAGATTCCAAACAACAGCACGGCAAGCTGTAATAACCGAGCATTTCGATTCATGAAGATCCTCCTCTTCCGATGTCCATCTAAAGGTCTTTAAGTGAACGCCACTAAGCTGTCAAGCGATGGCGCTAAAGCACTTAGACGCAATCTCCCGTAGACATCCCGCCTTGCTTGGAGTATGGAGCTTTTTGAACGATTTAAACCGCTAAAGCCCGTTCGGAGGATCGATGAATGTCAAAGAAACCAAATTGATTATTCTCATGGCTCTGTTTCTGCTACTGCCACCGCTCTTGCACGCACAGTCGCAAACTCCTTTCTACCAGAAAAAAACCATTCAGGTTCTCATCGGATCAGCACCCGGCGGCTTGTATGACCGCTGGGGTCGTCTTTTCGCCCAGCACATGGGTAAGTACATACCCGGCAATCCCAATCTCGTTGCGCAGAACATGCCGGGCGGCGGCTCGATGGTCGCAACCAACTATCTTTATGGGCTAGCGAAGCCTGACGGATTGACCGTCGGTATGTTTCAGACCCACATGTACTTGCAGCAGTTGGTCGGAATCCCCGAGGTGAAATACGACGTGCGAAAATTCAACTGGCTGGGATCACAGGAAAAAGGGCAGATGATGCTCTATATACGTGCCGATTCACCGTACAAATCTATGGACGATATCCTGAAGGCCAAAGAACCGCCGAAGTGCGGCGGTTCGGGCGCAAGCGATCAAACCGCGCTATTGACGAGACTCTTAGAAGAAACCATCGGCGCAAAGTTCATCAGGGTCTTGGGATACCCCGGAGGCAGCGACGTCGATCTCGCTATGGAGCGGGGCGAAGTCGTGTGCCGGGCGACAAGGATCACAGTTCACTTCAGCCGAGAGCCGTTTCTCACGTGGGACAAAAAAGGCTTCGATCGGCACCTGCTGCAGGCGAGCAGGAAGAGAGATCCGAGGCTTGGCGACGTACCTACGATTTACGAGCTCATGGACAAGTACAAAACTGCGGACGTCGGCCGCCGTCTCGCGCAGGTAATCCTCAGCGGTGACGAGCTGGGTCGCCCCATGATCGCACCCCCCGGGGTTCCCGCGGATAGAGTGAAGATCTTGCGTGAAGCATACAACAAAGCCCTGGCGGATCCAGAGCTGATGGCGGAAGTCACCAAATCGAGGCTGGATATGGATCCGTCAACCGGCGAGGAGATTGAAGCCTTGGTCAAAGAGATCATGGATCAACCTCCTGAGGTCGTAGCGCTCGTGAAAAAAATTCTCGACGGATAGAGCCAGCCAGGAAAATTGAAAAAAGCTGGTGCGTCTAAGGGCAAAAATGGTGTATAAGCCACAGGTCGTTCTTTACTGTGCCTGCACCATGAATGAGATCGCGGAGAGGGCTGCCTTTTTGGAATTCCGCGGCTATCGAAACATCTTCGTTATGCTGGAAGGACACCCGGGCTCGGTGAAGCGAGGTTACCCGCTCGAAACGAGTCGTCGGTGATGGGTAGGTTGTGGATCTACGTGTTTTGTATTTTGTTAGTTTCTCCTGCGACCGTTTTGCCTCATGCCTCGCTGGTAAAATCGGTGCCCGCGCGCCGGGCGCAGATTTTTAAGGCACCGGCCCAAATTCAACTGTGGTTTAACGAGAGGCTGGAGGCTCGCTTCTCATCTCTCAGGGTGATCGACTCCAGCCGCAAGCGCGTCGATCTCGGCAACGTCGAGGTCAGCACCGATGATCCAAAAAGAATTTCCGTGGGAGTAAACCCTCTGGCGCCGGGCCAATACAGAATTGGATTCCGTGTGCTTTCCGTCGACGGCCACATCGTAGAGGACGAGTTTCCTTTCACCATCCGCGAACCTCAGCGAGCACCATGACCGGCCTGGAAGTTTCGGTCCGTTTTCTCCACGTGGCGAGTGTCCTGCTCCTGGTTGGAAGCTTCAGTTTCGAGCTTCTTGTCAGCCGACCCGCATTTAAGACTGCTGGAGCGCAAACGTCGCTCCATTGCCGATCTTTCTCCAAAGCTCAATTCCGCATCACACGCTTGAGTTTGTTACTGGCGATCGGCACAGCTATTCTGGGACTGTTCATCAAGATTGCCAGCGCGACGGGTTTGTCCTTGTCCGAATCATACGATCTTGGCGTTATCATGAACGTTGTGATGGGAACACGATTCGGAATAATTTGGCTTTTCCGAATGGCCCTCTTTTTTTTGCTCGCCGTCGCGATATCGGCTGCGTTCTTCGATTGGGTTAAAAGCGATTCAGCTTGGCTTTGGATTGCTGGGTTGGTTTTGAGCGCCGCGCTATTGATGACGATGGCCGCGGCCGGTCACGCATCAGCTGCGGAGGGGGTGACACTTTTCATTCGGCTCGCTATGGACGGGCTTCATCTCTCTTAGCGGCGGGCGTGTGGTTGGGCGGGCTGATCCCCCTGGCTATGTTGTTAAGTTGGGCTAAATCAACCCGAGAGCCTTCGACCCTTCTTATTGCCCAGGAATCTACGGCGAGGTTCTCGCGTCTAGGTTTTGTGAGCGTCGTTACCTTGCTCGTCACCGGCCTTTTCAACGCGTGGTATTTGGTCGGCGGAATTCCACCGCTACTCGGGACGGACTATGGATATCTTCTCCTGGCAAAGCTCGGTATCCTGATTCCCTTAATGGATTGGCCACTAGAAACCGTTGGCGTCTGAAACCGCGGCTGAGCGATCTCGCCAATCATAATGACCTCGGGAAAATCCCCGCCCTCCTAGCACAGCTCCGGCGCAGCGTAATTGCAGAGGCGAGCCTTGGAGCGGCCATTCTGGTGATCGTCGGCGTGATGAGTATCACTCCACCGGCGCGCCATCTTCAACCCGATTGGCCGTTTTCGTTCAGGCTAGACTGGAGCAACCTAGCGCTCTCACCCGACGCCCGATTCTCGCTCAACACGGGAGGTGTGTTATCGATCGTCGGAACGGTTTTGCTCGTATTTGCAGTTGCCGTGGGTCGCTATCGTCGCTGGATGGTTGGCGTGGGCGCGATCATCCTCGTCGTTGGCGGCCTGATTGCGGGGAATGCAATCTCCATCGATGCTTATCCGACAACCTATATGCGTCCGTCAGCTGCCTACAATGCTATTTCAGTAGCGAACGGAATGCTGCTTTATGGCGACAGTTGCGCTGTTTGCCACGGGGTCGCCGGCTATGGAGACGGCCCGGCGGCGGCCGACTTAAAACCCAAACCTGCCGACCTCACCGCCCAACATGCTGCCACCCACACCGCCGGAGACCTCTATTGGTGGCTCAGCCACGGCATTAAAGAAACCGCCATGCCCGGATTCAAGGAGAGCTTCAGCGAAGATGAACGGTGGGACCTGATCAATTTCTTGCGAGCTTTGTCGACCGCGGAGAGAGCTCGTTCCCTCGCGCCGGTTACGGAAGCAGATGCTTGGTTGGTGGCTCCGGATTTCGCCTACGGAACAGACCGAGGCGAATCAAAAACGCTAAAGGATCATCGGGGCGACAAGATCGTTTTACTCGTGCTGGTTTCCCTGCCCGAATCCAGAGATCGTTTGGAACAACTCGAAAAAATGGCTGCCAGACTTACAAGCGCCAGCGTCGAAATTATTCTGGTTCCCAGCGATGCCCAGGGATATCGAAACGCAGTCGACAGTGCCGTTTCCCAGCTGCCAGTTGTCACTGAGGGCAACGATGAGATCTTCAAAACCTTTTCGCTTTTTAACCACTCCTTCGAAACTGACCGAAATTCTCCCGAAGCTTTGCTTCCCAAGCACACAGAATTTCTGATCGACAAGCGAGGATATATCCGCGCCCGATGGATTGCGAAGGAGGGTGGTGGTTGGCTCAACATTGAGAATCTTCTGCAGGAAATCGAAACTCTACAAAACGAAAAGTCGCAAGTACCGGCGCCGGCTGATCATGTCCACTAGCCGGCTGCGCCCGCCCAACGCAGTTCAAAACGGTCAAGCCGTTCAATTCGTTTAAAGCGATGAACTACCCCGCAGCAAAGCTGCAGAGGATTAAAAAAAATTGAATTTATCCCGAGGTCGTCACCCCCGAATGTCTTTATCGGGGGTCCAGTCCGAACATCCCCGCTGGATTCCCGCTAAACGCATGCGGGAATGACGGACCTTAAGAAGACTTGGGATTGCTATTACGGAGCAAGCTGCGGGGAATTAAACCGTATCAATTATAAAAACCCGTGCTCCAGCAGAGAGAATGTTCCGATCGGCTAGCTTTCTCAAATCTTCGCCATTGAGATTGTGAATGAACCACCGCACCTTCCCCCCTCTCTTGACGCCCGTCACTTCTCTGTACTAATCGTTCAACCAGATCAAAGGCTCGGCGCGCCGAGAGGCATAGAGCTGAAAGGATTCACCGATGCAAATCATTGATGCGGATGGCCATATCAACGACCACGCCGGCGGCGGCGAGATCGCCCGCTACATGCCCAAGGGCAACCAGATGGCGCGGCTGTTTCCGGAGCTGGACCATCTACACTTCCGTTATCTCAAACAGAACCGGCGCAATACGGGGAATCCGTCGCCGGACGATTGGCTACAGTTCCTCGACCAGACCGGCATCAGTTGGACGGTGCTCTACCCTACCGCCGGGTTAGCCTTAGGACGCATCGTGGCCGAAGAATGGGCCGTCGTCGCCTGTAAGGCTTACAACACGTGGCTCTACGAACGTTACTTGAACCATAACCCGCGACTGAAAGGTG
>JAHKKJ010000480.1 GCA_020027655.1 Deltaproteobacteria bacterium
AAGGACGGTTGGTCGGCATCGGTGTCGTCAGCAGCATCGAGCCGGGGCTCACCGGGCCGCCAATGCTGGCGCTGGCTTCGCCGCGCATGTTCAGCCGCACATCGTCCCCGGAAGGGATACTCCTGCGCATCGACGCCTTCGGCAAAATCATCGCCGAGTTGGGTTTCCCTCCCGGAGGGCAGAGCCAGCACAGCTTCGTCAGGCAGATTTTGGCGGACTATTTCGGCGTCGCCCTGGAAGATGTTCAAGTGATTACCGTTGACAGCCTGAGCATGCAGCCAAGCACCGGGCCGATCTCCAGCTCCATGGCGATTGCCTTGAGCGGCGCTGTTCTCGGCGCGGCGGCGCGCTTGACGGACAAGTTAAAGCGCGTCGCGGCGGTGATGCTGGAAGCAAGCCCGGACGATGTCGAGCTGCTCGACGGCCAGTTTCGCGTGCGCGGCGTGCCGGGAAAATCACTCGCGGTTCAGCAAGTGGCGCAGTTCATGATGGCGCGCCCCGACCGGCTCCCTGACGGCATCGACGGCAACCCGCAAGCCACTTATGTCTGGAACCCTCCGGATCGCACGATTCCCGATGAAAAGGGCTTCGGTCGCTATAGCGTCACGGCCGCAGGCGCGCAGCATCTCTGTATGGTCGAGGTGGACAGGGAAACCGGCCAGGTAAAGATTCTCAAGTACGTCATGGTCGATGACTGCGGTGTAAGACTCAATCCAAGCGTCGTACGCGGGATGCTGATGGGCGGCATGGCGCATGGCATTGGCACCGCCTTGCTTGAAGAGTACCTTTATGACGACCACGGACAGATGCTGACGTCATCCTACATGGACTATTTGATGCCGACAATCATGGAGGTGCCGGCGGCCGAGGAACATGAAATGTGCACGCCGTCGCCGATCGCACCCCTTGGGGTTAAGGGAGTCGGCGAGGGCGCTTTGCACACGACTCCGGCGGCGGTGCTGTGCGCGCTGAACGACGCGTTGGAGCCTCTCGGCATACGCATTACCGAGGCGCCCATGACTCCGCTTCGGATATGGAAGGCATTGCAGACAAGGGCGAGCGATTAAACGAGAGAATGAATAAAGGTTGATCGACTTGAGCAAGAAAGTGCCACGAGATCTGAGTGAGCTGCCTCTGTCCCAGCCGCGCTACTTGGGCAAAGACACGGCGCGCATTGAGGATGCGACGCTGCTCACCGGCAGAGCAGAATTCGGCGATAATGTTGCGTTTCCAGGGATGCTGTTCGCGGCGATCTTGCGTAGTCCGCATGCCCACGCGCGCATCAAGCGCATCGACACATCCAAGGCCGAGAAACTTGCGGGCGTGGTCGCGGTGGTTACCGGTGAAGACGCCAAGGCTTGGTCTGAGCCCGTGCACGGCTTTCCGATCGGTTGGGCGGGCCATTGCCTCGCGCATGATAAAGTCAGGTTCGTTGGCGATCCCGTCGCCGCGGTCGCGGCTACGAGCCGTTACATCGCCGAGGACGCTCTCGAGTTGATCGAGGTCGACTATGAAATTCTCGCGCCGGTCATAGATGCGCAGAAGGCGCTCGATCCGGACAGCTCAGTCATTTGGCAACACCAGGGCACCAATCTGATTTACCATCGGCTCTTTACTTTTGGCGCGGTCGACGAGGCTTTTGCCAAAGCGGATGTCGTCGTCAAAGACGATTTTCGTTGGCTCAGAGCCAGCGGCAATCCGATCGAGACCTGCAACTGCATCGTGCAGTGGCGCCCCGATCATTCCCTCAATGCCTGGGGCGGTTTCCAAGGCACCGGCTTTTACGTTGCGTCGGTGGCGCGCGGCCTGCGGGTGCCGGCGCATAAAATTCGCATTACGCCGCTACCCCACGGTGGCTCCTTCGGCACGAAGATTTTTCCCCATGCGATCATCCGTATGGCATTGCTGTCGCGCAAGGCCGGCGGGCGGCATGTCAAATGGATCGAAGACCGGCTCGAGCACTTGCTGAGCAGCTACACCCACGGGCCGGACCGCATCTACTCGGCGGAAATGGCGCTGACGCGCGACGGCGAGATTACCGGCTTTCGCGTCAAAGTGCTCGACGACCTGGGCGCCCATGCGGTCTCGGTGGCGATCGGCAAAGCGCTAAAACCTTTGTCTGCATTCACCGGGCCTTACCGCATGCGCAACGCGCAGTATGATCTCACGGTGGTGGCGACCAACAAGTGTCCGCAGGGCTCTTACCGCGGCTGGGGCGTGCCAGCTCATAACCTGGCGATGGAACACTGCGTCGATCTGGCGGCGCGCAAACTGGGACTCGACCCCGTCGAGATTCGCCGGCGTAATCTGCTTCGGCCTGAGCAATTTCCCTATGAGGCCCCCAACGGCGCGCGTTACGACAGCGGCGACTACGAGCGCACTCTGGACATGGCGCTGGAGATGGCCGGCTATCGGGCGCTGCGGGAAGAACAAACGCACGCGCGCGCGGCGGGACGTCTGGTGGGTATCGGTGTATACACCGGTGTCGAGCTCAGCGCCGTAGCGATGAGCATGTTTACGTTGCTCGGTCCCGACTCGCCGTTCGGCACCTCGATGCCGGAGAGCGCGAGGGTGCGCATCGACGCCACCGGGAAGATCATCGGCGAAGTGACTTTTCCCTGGGAAGGTCAGGGACAGCACACGTTTGCGACCAATTTTTTGGCCGATTACTTCGGTGTAAAACGCGAGGACGTGGAGGTGATGGCAGTCGATAGCCTGTCGGCGGGTCCGGGCACGGGACCCATCGGCAGCCGCCAAGCCGTCATGCTGTCGGGCGCGCTTTTGGGCGCCGCCGATCGGATCGCAGAGAAACTCCGCAAGGTGGCAGGGGTGATTTTGGAAGCCAACGCGGACGACATCGAACTTTTCAATGGCCAACTGAGAGTGAAAGGCTCGCCGGAAAAAACTCTGCCGCTGCAGCGGGTCGTCACCGTGATGCTGACGCGCGCGGATCTCTTGCCCCCAGGCGTGGACGGCAATCCAGAGGCGAGTTACACGTACAATCCTCCGGATCGCAAATTGCCGGATGCCGAGGGACGCGGCAGCTTTGATCTCACAGCCGCCAACAACGCCCATGTCGTCATGGTGGAATTGGACCGGGACACCGGCCAGGTGCAAGTGCTCAAATACGTCATCGCCGATGACTGCGGCGTCAGACTGAATCCGGCGGTGGTGGAAGGCATGATCCAGGGCGCGGTGGCGCAAGGTGTAGGACAGACCGTTCTCGAGGAACATGTTTACGACGAAAACGGTCAGTACCTCACGTCGACGTTTATGGATTACCTGCTGCCGACGATCTGGGAAGTGCCGATGACCGAGAGGACGTATACCGAGACGCCATCGCCGCTCTCGCCGATGGGCGTCAAAGGCGCGGGAGAAAGCGCAGTCCTGGCAACGCCGGCGGTTCTGCTTAGCGCCATCAACGACGCATTGTTGCCGCTCGGCGTTCAGTGCACGACAATTCCGGCAAGCCCCCTGCGCCTGTGGCAATTGATGCAGAGCGCGGCGCGAGGACTGCAACATTAACCATTGGAAAATCATCTGAGGAGGTAGCAGCATGCAGGTTTTCACTTTCGATTTTGTTCCCTACGGCAAGGATCTGACGGGGCGGCTGAAGTATCCGGTCGGCAGAGAAAACTTCGAGTCCGAAGTTGCCGCGAAAACTTATGAAAACCATGTCGAACAGTTCCAGCTGATGGAAGAGGTGGGATTCGACGGTGTCTGTTTAAACGAACATCACGGCAGCCCCTATAGTTTGGACAACTCGCCCAATCTTTTTTTGGCTTACGTCGCGGCCAAAACGAAACGAATCAAGCTCGCCATGGCGGGCAATCTGCTACCACTGCACGGTCATCCACTACGCGTCGCCGAGGAACTCGCGATGTTGGATAACCTGACTCGGGGCCGCATCATCGCCGGCTTCGTGCGCGGCATCCCGCGGGAATATCTCGCGCTCAGCGTTCCTTTAAGGGAAGGCCGGCCGCGCTTCGAAGAGGCGCTTGATGTCATTCTCAAGGCGTGGACCAATGACCTGCTCAACCATGACGGCCAGTTCTATCATTATAAAGACGTCGACATGTGGCCGCGGCCATACCAAAGTCCTCATCCACCGGTTTGGGTCGGCGCCATCGGTCCCGAGCCGACGCGCAACGTCGCCAAACGGCCGGGGGTTACACTCTGCTCGACTTTCCAGCCG
>JAHKKJ010000074.1 GCA_020027655.1 Deltaproteobacteria bacterium
ACTGGGGAGCGAAAATCCGAGAAGGCAGCTGACGGTGTCGAATATCGCAGCGTGGAACGGGTTAACGGAAAATTCTGGCGATCGTTCTCGCTTCCGGAAACCGTAAAGCACGACGGAATCCAAGCCACCTACAAAGATGGCATATTGGAGATCCATGTGCCGAAGGCTGAAGAGGCTAAGCCGCGCCAGATCGAAATAAGCGTGCACTAATCTCAAACGTTCACAAATGAAACCAAAAAAGGGGAAGCAGGTTGCTTCCCCTTTTTTATTTTTCATTGCCGGCGGGTTGTATTAAGGTTGCAAAAGATCGCTGAATAACTAGTTTCCATGGTCAAAGCGAACCCACCACGGCGCGACCACGATTTGCGACTGATCGCATACCCACTGCCTGGGCGTTGGAAAGCATTAGTCGGTCGCACCGACCTTGACAACGATTACCTGAGCTTGAAGGTAGCCCGACCGGACGATTGGTGGTTCCACGTTCGCGGTGTTCCTGGGGGGCACGTTATACTGCGAGGGCTGGCGGGAGAGGAGCCCGATCGCGAAACGCTCAGGCGTGCAGCCGCCATCGCAGCGTACCACAGCAAAGCCAGACGGGCTGGCTTGGTGGCGGTCTCATGTACCCGAGCCCGTTACGTTACCAAGCCTCGCAACGCGAAAGCTGGCACCGTGCAAATCCGCAAGGAGGTTGTGCTCAAGGTCCGGCCGGCGGCAGAGTTGGCGGACGTGGAAAATGATTTGAGAATGGAAAGATCATAGGAGTCGAGAAAATGCTCCTCAGCCATCCGGGTAATGGATCGAACCCGCCTCAGGCCCGAGAAAATCGCCGTTTGAAAATCGCGGGATTGGTCCTGATGGGGTTAGCCCTGCCCGCACTTTTCTTTTTAATCGATCAGGCGGAATCGAAAGCGTGGCTCACCTATCAAGACAATCGGCAGGTTTGGTTCGCAGTGCTGCTCTATCTCGTTGCGGCTAACGTATTTGCGCTGGGATTGATCGTTCTTTTGGCTGGTCTCAAAAACCTTCCGCTCCTCACCGATGTTCAAGCTAAAAAGGGTGCCCTAGTCAAATTGGCAGGAGCGAATCTTCTGATTCTTCTTTGCCTCGGCTTCGTAGCCCTTGATGCGTGGAAAGAGTCCTGGATCGTCCTTCTCGGCCTGGCCTTTTTTGTGTTCGCCGGCCGAGCCGGAGTTGTTCTGCTTCGTAGAGGGTGGAAGTATGACGCGATTCCGGCTGAAAAGCTTCTCGAACAAGACAAACGGTCACCCGTCGTTTATATCAGGTCGTTTAAGGACGATAACAAAATCATCGTGACTTCAAGCCGTGCTCGATCGCTGTTCTCGGTTTTCCAGTGGGCGGCAGCGATTAGTGCCGAGCAAGAGCTGGCGATGATCATGAATCGGGTGGGACCGGTCGTGGCCATTGGCAAACCGGGGGAATCGTTGCCGGAACTGGGCGCTGCGCGACTCTATGTCGGCGACGACGAATGGCAGGCGAAGATCACGGATCTGATGAAACAGGCGAGATTGGTCGTCATCCGCGCTGGTGCGACCGCGAATCTGTGGTGGGAAATCGATCAGTGTGCGAAGCTCTTGCCGCCGCGACAGTTGTTACTCGTTTCGTTCGGGCAAGGTGAAGATGCAAAGATATTCGAAAAGGCCGTCGAACACAGATTTGGCCGGCCTGAGAGTCTCGATCTTTCCCGCAAGAGATCGCCGTTCTTGTGGCTTATGCAGCTTGGAATGCCTTTGGGCGTCGAGATGGGTAGGATCATTTATTTCGGTCACGCCTCGATGCCCATTGCCGAACCTATTCGGTTCACTCTTCGATGGAGAGGGCTCATCCTGTCGTCCTATCGACCCTACCAAGAATCGTTGGAATCCGCTTTCCGGCGGGTGTTCAGGCAGCTCGATCTGCCTTGGATCGATCGGAAGAACCGGACTACGGCTACCATGCTCGCCTTGTTCATCGGCTGGTTTGGGTTACACCACTTTTATCTCGGTGACAGACGCCGAGGCATGTACTACCTGGGGTTTTTCTGGACGCTTGTTCCGCTTTTTTTGGGTTGGATTGATGGGGTCCGGCTAGCTCTCATGGACGAGCAGGAATTCGAACAAAAATTCGTCCAGCAGCCGAGAGCCTAGATAGCTTTCGCCGGCTAATGGCTGCTCATGGGATGGCGGCCGGCCCCGCGCGCTGCGGAGCGAATGATGATTTTGCGCGAACTGAAAGGATTTTAGATGAGCGAGCATGCAGGTACGGAGGGGAACATAAAATGGAATCGCCTGCGGATATCACTTGGAAAGGTTACTCTTTAGCGGAGCGCGATTGGCGCTGGCAGCGGGTGCGGGAGAACGCGGCCAAGGCTGGCTTCGATTGCATCTTGGTCCCGCTTTGCGTGGACGGCAGAAATCTGCACCTCTCGCTGGAGCAGTCGCGCGGTACCCGATCGGACTGTCGTTTTCTGACGCAACTGGAAAACGCCGCGGTGGTTCTACCGACGGATGGTCGAAAGCCGATCGTCATTTCCGACGAGGAAAGCGGTAATGATTGGGTGCCGGAAATCCGGCCGGTGGATGGTTCTTGGGGAATGGCCATGGCCCAAGCCCTGATCGATGCCGGCATGGAGCGGGCGCGCATCGGCGTATCCGGAATACGGCGCGGGTTCTATACCCATGGTCGTGCCTTTCACGGTGTCGTTAACCATAGTTCCTACGTTGATGTTTTGGGAAGACTGCCCAATGCGAGTTTCGACAATGCCACGGAAGTCATCGGTTACGCGCGCTATGTCAAGAGCGAAGAGCAGATCGGATGCCTGAGACGAGGCGCGGCCATCGCCGCCGCGGGCATCGAGAAGATGGTCGAGCTGGCGCGACCCGGCGTGGACGAGGGGATTCTTTACAGCCGCGTCATGCAGCGGATGGTGTCTCTGGGCAGTGAGTACTATCCGATGGCGTTCTATAGCGGATTGCACGGCGGTGGCAGGTTGCCGCGCTTTGAAGATCCAACGGAGGGTCGCTTTCTTCAGCCCATGTATCGCATTGCCAACGAAGTGGACGCGGTCTTCGGCGGGTTGATCGCGCAGGAGCAACAGCCGATTTTGTTAGGACCGATCCCTGACGCATGGAAGCCCGCCATCGAAGCCCAGCGAGATCTATATTATGCGGGACTGGAGCACCTGACACCCGGCAACCCGTTCGCCGAATTCGTGGATTTCGTCAACGGCTTCGGTGAAAAGCGCGGCCTAAAAAGCCTGATGCTCATGCACGGGCGCGGCTACGGTGACGACGGTCCGCTTTTTACGCCGCAGAATCGCGGCGCGCGCAATCGCGACGTGTTGATCGAGAAAGGCAATGTCTTTATCGTCAAGCCCATCGTCACCAGCGCCGATGGGGGCTTTGATACGAGCTGGGGCGGTTGCGTACTGGTCACGGACAAGGGCGGCGAGCCGCTGGTCAAACGCACTCCGGGAATGGTTGCGATTACATAGAAAGACCGTCTCGCATTTGGCGTCCCGGGTCTCGCGTTTTTTAACTCGAGACTCGGAACGCGAGACTCGAAACTGAAGGAGTAACTTCCATGCCGTGGACGACACCACCGGGCGCCGGCGCGACGGTTTTTATCTGGGCCGGCTACTCGCTCGCCGAACGCGATCGGCGCTGGCGTGCTGTGAGAGAAAACGCCGGCAATGCCGGCTTCGATTGCGTCCTCGTTCCGTTGGGAAATGGCGTGGACGCGCGCTACATGACGCAGCTCAGATGCTCGGCGATGGTGTTGCCCGCCGACGGCCGCGCGCCAATCATCATCGCCGACCGTAGATCGAGTAATACCTGGGTGCCGGAGCCTTGGCAGACCGGTCGCGAATGGGCTGAACCTATGGGAGAGGCGCTGCTCGATTCGGGGATGGAGCGAGCGCGCATCGGGGTCGTCGGGTTGAAAGGCGGGTCGGTCACGCATTGCAGCTCCATCGACGGTGTGGTTAATCACACGGCTCTGGCGCAGGTGATGAGTAAATTACCTAACGCTACTTTCGCTGACGCGACGGATATAGTCGGCTTGGTTCGCTACGTTAAGAGCGACGAAGAAACAGTTTTTTTACGCCGCTCGGCGGCGGTCGCGGCAGCCGGGCTCGATGCGTTGATCAACCGGGCGCGGCCCGGTGTGGACGCCGGGGTCCTTTACGCCGACGTCACCACGCGACTTTTGGAGTTGCGCAGCGAATACTATCCCTTGGTGCTAACGTTGGATCCTATCGGCACCTTGAAGCCGAAGCGCTACACGAATCCGCCCATCGGCAAGCGGCTGGAAAGTAATGCGTTGATCACCAACGAAGTGAACGCGATCTTGGGCGCCGAGTTGACCCAGGTTTGCCAGGCGATTCTGCTCGGCAAAACTCCCGACGAGTGGAAACCGGTGATCGAGTTACAGAAGGAAGTCTACGAAGCCGGTTTGAAATTGATTAAACCCGGAACCACACTTGGCGCTCTCCAGGACTTTGTGAAGAGTTTCGGCCCGAAGCGCAAGATGAAAACCGTCATCCAGATGCACGGTTGCGGTTACGGCGATGATGGCCCGCTGCTTACGGCGAAATCCCGGGGAGATGCGTTGCGCGACTTGGGCATTGAGAAAGGCAACGCGTTCATTTGGAAGCCCGTGGCTATGACGGCAGATGAGCGCATTCAATTTGCCTGGGGCGGCCCCGTTCTTGTGGCTGACACAGGTGCTGAAGCGCTGTTCACGCGCCCTCATGGAATGGTTTCGATATGCTGAGCTACGAGGTTGTCCAATGGGGCAAGCCGCTCGAGAAGGCGGAGCGCGAGACGCCGAAGCCCAAGGGCAGCGAGGTGCTGCTCAAACTCAAGTTTTGCGGGGTATGCCACAGCGACGTGCATATACGCGACGGTTACTTCGACCTGGGCGGTGGCAAGCGTTTGCCTATGAGCGAGCGAGGCATGAACTTGCCCGTGACCCTGGGTCATGAGCCCTATGGCACGGTCGTCGCTGCGGGGCCTGAAGCCGGTGATGTTTCTATCGGAGAAGATCGCCTCGTTTACCCTTGGACCGGCTGCGGCGCGTGCGCGCGTTGCCGCGAGGGGTTGGACAATTTCTGCATGTCGCCGCGCTGTATAGGGCTGCAGCGTCCCGGCGGCTACGCCGATCATCTGCTTGTGCCGCACCCACGTTATCTCATCGATGCCAGCGGCATCGATCCAGCTTGGGCGGCGACGCTATCCTGTTCGGGACTGGCCGCCTATTCCGCGGTGTCGAAGTTGAATCCAATCCCGGGCGAAGAATGGGTGGCCGTGATCGGCGCCGGTGGACTCGGGCTGTCGGCCATCTCTCTGCTACGAGCGATGGGACACAAATTTATCCTGGCGGCGGATATCGATAACACCAAGCTCAATGCGGCGAAAAAGGCCGGCGCCGCGGCAATTGTAAACAGCCGTGATGCGGATGCTGCGGAGAAAATCAAAAAAATCTCGCGTGGACCGATATACGGTGCAGTGGATTTGGTAGGCACAACCGACACGGCGAGGCTTGCCCTCGACGCTCTCCGCAAGGGCGGCCGGCTGATCTTGGTTGGCCTATACGGCGGGGAGATTCCGCTGTCGCTGGTGACGACGATTCAACGCGCGCTTACGATCCAGGGTTCCCACCTCGGTAGCGTAGAGGAATTGAAACAGGTCGTCGCGCTCGCGCGCGAGGGCAAGCTCCAGCCCATTCCGATTCAGAAGCGATCCCTATCGGAGGTCAGCCGCACACTCGACAAGCTGAAAGCGGGGGCTGTCGTCGGGCGAGTAGTGGTGGAGATGTAGGGCAGGTGCAGGCAGCGCTGTTTCTCCAGTGGGATCAGCAGAATGACCGCCAACAATAAAGAACATCAGTGGGAGTTCATCACGCTTGCTGCCGCAGCGATGCTGATGATAACCATGGGCGCGCGCCAGTCGTTGGGACTGTTCGTCGCTCCGATCAATACTACAACAGGGCTTGGCGTTGTGACGATCAGCTTTGCGATGGCTGTCAACCAGTTTGTTTGGGGCGCAGTGCAGCCTTTTACTGGGGCGGTGGCGGACCGCTATGGCGCCGGGCGGGTCCTGGCGGCAGGTGTGCTGATCTTTGCGTTGAGTAGTGCGTTGACACCCCAGGTGATAACAAGTTTCGGACTTGTGCTGACGGTTGGACTGCTGTCGGCCATCGGCTCTGGGGCAGTCAGCTTCTCGGTATTGATCGGCGCGGTGACGCGTCGGATCCCGGCGAAGCATCGTGGTACGGCCGCTGGCGTAATCAACGCGGGCAGCTCCTTCGGGCAGTTTGTCTTTGCGCCCTTGCTGCAGGCGCTGATCTCGGGTTGGGTTGGATGGGCGCGATGTGGTCGCTGGCGGTCATCACATTAGCGACGTTGCCGCTAGCGCGTGTTATGCGCGTATCGCAGATGTCTCCCGGTACAATGGCCAATCTAAACCCCGCTGACAGTGGCCTGTGGGCAGCGGTGAAAAGTGCGCTCGCGGATCGCAGTTACCTATTGTTGCACGCCGGCTTTTTCACCTGCGGCTTTCACATCGCGTTCCTCGTCACACACCTGCCTGGGGAGGTGGATCTGTGCGGCCTGCCGGCCTCGGTGGCGAGCTGGTCGCTGGCGATCATTGGACTTGCCAACATCTTCGGCAGTCTCGCGGCCGGCTGGTGCGTGAACCGCTACCGAAGCAAGTATGTGCTTTTCTGGATGTATGGCTCGCGTGCTTTGCTCGTGCTTCTATATCTCGCCGCGCCCAAGACCGTATGGACGTTCTATCTGTTCGCCGCCGGGCTCGGTTTTACCTGGCTGGCCACCGTGCCGCCAACCGCGGGCGTGGTCGGTAAGCTATTTGGAACGCGTTATCTCGCGACCTTGTTCGGGCTGACCTTGCTGTCGCATCAGACCGGGGGTTTCTTCGGCGCCTGGCTCGGGGGGATTGCGATCACCCATTACGGCAATTACCTTTGGATGTGGTATGCGGATGCTTTGTTGGCCGCGGCAGCCGCGTTCTGCAATCTACCGATCCGAGAACCGCGCGTTGAACGCCATGCGGTGCCAGCGTAGCTGGCCATCATCGGTGGGGCGAGTTTTAGATTGACGTGCTGAGATGGAATTGAGAAAGGAAGAGTCCCGTTGCCAGCGGTAAAACAGGATTGATCAGCGATGGATATTATCTTGGAAGAAATGCTATCAGGCCTTCCTGATGGCCGACAGATGGTAAGCCTGGTGACGCGACTGTTGACCGCCATGATCCTAGGGGCTCTTGTGGGTGCCCAGCGAGAGAGCTTAGGCAAGCCGGCAGGGTTAAGAACCCATATGCTGGTAGCCATGGGTGGAGCGCTATTTGTTCTCGCACCTCTAGAAGCCGGAATGGAGTTGGATGGCGTGTCGCGGGTGATTCAAGGAATAGTCACAGGAATCGGATTTATCGGGGCCGGCGCAATTCTCAAGCTGCACGACAAAAGAGAGATCGAAGGACTCACGACGGCGGCAGGAATATGGATGACCGCCGCGATTGGAATAGCCGCCGGTTTAGGACGATGGGGATTGGCTTTGGTGAGTACGATTCTAACGTGGATAACGCTTTCAATCATAGGAAAAATCGAGACGTGGATGAATCAAAAGCAGTGACGTCTCGCCAGATGATGTTTTCCGGGGAGCGAGGTTGGAGGAGCGCTGGCACCGCGGGCGCCCAGCTATGGCCAAGATCATGGTCAGGCCGGTATAGTGTTAATGACCAGGGAGAAACGAGCATGCTGATACTGCGGTTTGTCACCGGGGTTCTGATGATTGTTTTCGCGCTGTCTTCGATGGCCGGGGCTCAGTCGCCGCTGGAAAAACTGCGCTTGACCTATAGCGCCATCGGAGGCTCCCAGGCGTCGGTTTGGATTCCCTATGAAGCGGGAATTTTCCGCAAGCACGGCCTTGACGTTGAGCTTCTCTATGTCGGCGGCGGCGGTCGTGCCGCGCAGGTTGTGCAATCGGGGGAGGTGCCTATCGGCGTGTTCACCGGCGGCGCCGTCATCAACTCTAATCTCGCGGGCGGCGATCTAGTGATGATCGCCAGCTCGATGAACGTTATGACGTTTGCCGTAGTGGCTCGGCCCGAGATCCGCCGCGTCGAAGACTTGAAGGGAAAAAAAATCGGCATCTCACGTTTCGGCTCGGCTACCGACTTTGGTTTGCGCTATGCCGAGGGGCAATGGCCGATCAAGCGCCAGCGCGACTTTGCCGTGATTCAGGTAGGAGGGATGCCCGAGCAATTGACTGCGCTGAGAACCGGGGCTCTGGACGCGGCCATGCTCAATGCCGAACTGACGATTGTCGCGCGCAAGGAGGGATTTAGGGAATTGGCCGACTTGTCCAAGGTGGGTCTCAATTTTCCGACGTCCTCGATTGTCACAACGCGCTCCTTCATCAAGCGCAACGAAAACACGGTCCGGAAGTTTATCCGCGGCTATGTCGAAGGAGTGCACTATGGCAAGACGCAGCGGACCTTCGGCGTTCAGGTGCTGAAAAAATATTTACGGAACGACGACACTGCCTTCGTTAATGATCTGTACGATCTCTATATCCTGCAGAACATCCCGCAAATCCCGAGACCCTCGCCCGAAGCCTTGAAAACCGTCTTGGACCAGATGGCTGAATCCGATTCCCGAGTGGCGAATCTTCGTCCGGAGCAGTTTATCGATGCCCGTTTTTTTCAAGAATTGGAAAAGGAGGGCTTCCTTCAGCGCCTGTGGAAATGAGGATAGGGTGAGAAAATTCGGTTCTAACGGGTGACGGTGTTTTTCCTCCCGATGCGCCTGGTAATGTTTGACATCGATGGTACTCTCACGGACACGATGAAAGTCGATGCGCTGTGCTTCGTACGCGCGTTCGCTGAAGTGTGCGGCTTCGGAGACATCGATACCGATTGGTCACGCTACAGGCACGCCACCGATGCCGGCATCTTTTACGAGATATTTGAGGCTCGCATTGGCCGGCTTCCGTCGGCCGAAGAGATTTCACGATTTCACCAGCACTTCATGAGTCTGCTGGTAGAGGCTTCCAAGGAGCGTCCGTTTGCGGCTGTGCCGGGAGCGGCTCAGTTGCTATCTCTGCTCGCAGATCGGGGTGTAGATAAGGTTTCACTGGCCACCGGATGCTGGAGTGATTCTGCACGCCTGAAGATGACGAGCGCTGGGATGTGTTACGACGCCTATCCCTCAGCGTCCTGTGATGATGCGCCGGAACGAGATTCGATCATCAAGTTGTCGATGCAGAAAGCGGTGCGCTGGTTTGGCGGCCCGTTTGTCTCCGCTGTGTATGTGGGGGACGGGGTTTGGGATGCGCGGGCCTGTCGCAAGGTGGGCATCCCATTCATCGGCATCGGCACAGGCGGCCGCGCCGAGAAATTGGCTGCGGAAGGTGCCGTCGTTGTCCTCCGCGATTTTTCCGATAGCGATTTATTCCTGGACAGTTTGGATGGAATTGTCCAAACGGGATAACGTCACGCCGTTGAAAAGGGGACGATGGGCTAACGGTGTTAAATTGTCGGTGTAACTGAGGTTGGTATGAGCAGCTTCAAAGGGAACATCTGTGTCTTCACAGGGTCGCGGCCGGGAAGGCGATCCGATTACGCGGACGCTGGACGGCGAATCGGCCGCGAGCTTGTGGAGCGCGGTTATGGACTCGTGTACGGTGGTGGCAATGTCGGTCTCATGACCGTGGTCGCGGACGCCGTGTTGGAATCTCATGGTCACGTTACCGGCGTGATTCCGGAAACTTTGGTGGAGAAAGAAGTCGTCCACCGAGGGCTCTCGGAGTTGCGCATTGTGCAGTCGATGCACGAGCGAAAAGCCATGATGGCGGAACTCTCCGACGGCTTTGTCGCTTTGCCGGGCGGTATCGGTACAATGGAGGAGTTCTTCGAAGTCTTAAGCTGGGCGCAGCTCGGCATGCATAATAAACCCTGCGGCTTGTTAAATGTGTGCGGCTACTATCAGCCTATCGTTCAGTTTCTCGACTATGCGGTTGAGCAGGATTTCCTCAAACCGAAACATCGCGCGCTACTGATTGTGGAAGCAGAGTCGGGACGGTTGCTTGACCGTTTCGAACGATTCATCGCGACACAGGCGATGCAGCCGTTTGACCGGAAGCAGACTTAGAGGGATCCTAGACCATAAATCCGCTGC
>JAHKKJ010000481.1 GCA_020027655.1 Deltaproteobacteria bacterium
GCTCGATCATCCCGAGAGCATTCCGCCAAAGGTCGTGAAAACGGGTCCGGTGATGGAAAATGTCATGGAGGGGAAGGATATTGATCTGCTCTCGCTGCCGGTGCCGCGCTGGCATGAAAACGATGGCGGCAGATATTTAGGGACCGCCCACGTCGTGATTACCCGCGATATCGACGAAGGTTGGGTCAACCTCGGCTGCTACCGCGTCATGGTGCACGACCACGATACGCTCGCTTTATATATTTCGCGGGGAAAACATGGCCGGATCATGCGCCAGAAGTATTTCGATCAAGGAAGATCTTTTCCCGTGGCGATCAGCTTCGGTGACGATCCGCTGCTGCTCATGACTGCGGGAAAACAGATCGCGTGGGGCGCCTCGGAGTACGACTATGCGGGAGGCATCAGAGGCGAACCCTTTGAGGTTATCCTCGGCAAGCATACCGGCCTGCCGATTCCGGCAAACTCCGAAATCACCATCGAAGGCGAAGTGTTACCCAATGAGCAGAAGCGGGAGGGCCCCTACGGCGAGTGGACCGGTTATTACGCCAGCGGCGAGCGGTCGGAGCCGATTCTCAAGGTAAAGCGATTGATGCATCGAACTGATCCGATCATGACTGCCGCGCCATCTTCGCGCCCTCCCGGTGGCTCCGATGACGGGCTCCTCCGTGCAGCGTTCCTCTGGGATCACCTGGAGAAAGCGGGTGTGCCGGACGTTAGAGGCGTCGCCTGCTACCAGGGAAGATTCTTTACCGCGGTATCGATCAAGCAACGTTACCCCGGGCATGCGAAGCAGGCAGGAATGATTGCCGCCCAGTGCGGCACCGGCGCTTACCTGGGACGATACGTAGTCGTCGTCGATGACGACGTCGATGTTTATGACATGAACGATGTGCTATGGGCCATGTGCACCCGAGTCGATCCGGTCAAGGACATGGATCTTATTCGCCGGGCTTGGAGCGGCCCGTTGGATCCGATCATACCCAAGGATCAAAAAGGTTTTAGCTCGCGCGCCATTATCGATGCGACCCGTCCCTACGAGTGGATGAAAGACTTTCCTCTGGCATCCGCTGCAAGTCCGGAGCTTAAAAAGAAGGTTATCGAGAAGTACGACAAATATTTTCAGTAGAACCCCTAGAGGACAGAGAAAAGGAAATTCAACGCTTCGGCAGCCTCAATTGAACGGATACCACAAATGTTTTCAAGCTATCCTCCGTTCGCCCTGAGCGTCAAATCCCCCTCTGTCCCCCTTTTCAAAGGGGAATTTTCTCCGTAGGACTCTAACCCCTCTTTGGAAAATAGGGGGAAGGGGAGATTTTTGAGTGGAATGAGCCGGGAATTATGGGGCGAATTTCTGAGACACTACACTAGAGAGAAGGTCTTTATGAAGCGAAACACTGGTTTCTCGCTTGTCTTATTTTTGTGGCTTTTAGCTCTGCCGTTTGAGAACGCCGGTGCGCAGACAGTGGTCCGCATCGGCTACAGCGGCGGCGGCACAGCGAAGAATCTTCACAAAACCATCGAGAAGGCCGGCTTATGGAAAAAACGGGGCATTGACGCGAGGCTCATCTATTTCACCAGCGGCGCGACGATGGCTCAAGCTATGGTCGGGGGCGATATCGACATAGCGGATTCAGACGTGCCCGCGATGCTCAATGCGGTTACCGCGGGAGTATTGGATGGAAAACTGATCACTGTTTATGTCAATCGATTTCCATTTGCTTTCGTCGTGCGGGCTGAGATCAAAAGCCCCGAGGAGCTTCGAGGCAAGCGGCTGGCCATTAGTCGATTCGGCTCTTCGTCCGATGTTACGACTCGAATGCTACTCAAGTATTGGAACTTGGACCCGGATAAGGATGTGCGAATTCTGCAAGTTGCCGGACCCACGCGCCTGCCGGCGATGATGAGCGGGCAAATCGATGGAACTCTCGTCGGCACCTATGATGTCCCCCAGATCCTCGAATCAGGATGTTGCAGAGTGCTGGTGGACATGTTGGAGTTACCGTTGGAATACGCGCGCTTCGGACAGGTGGTGCCAACTCAGCTGCTAAAGACGCGACGCGAGGTTTTGTTAAAATTCGTCGAAGGCCTGGTAGAAGGAATTTATGTGTTCAAGACCAACCGGGAATTGGCGCTCTCAGTTCTCAAGCAAGAAGGGATCAAGAGCCCGCAGTATGGCTATGAAAGAGTAGCAGCGAGCCTGCGCGAACGGCCGGTGCCGGAGCCCAAAGGCGTGCAAGCGGTCTTGGATTCCGTGAAAACGCCGAAATCGAAGATCACCTTGGCCAAAGATGCGATGGATACAAGTCTGATAGACGAGATTGATAAGAGCGGCTACATCGTTAAGCTGTACGGCAAGTAAGAAAATTAGTTTCCCTTAAGGCCGTAACGCGATCAGCCCGACGCGAACATCCTGGCATACCAGGGCAGATCTCCACTCGTATGATCACCGAAGCCGATACCTGCCGAAAGTATGTTCTACCGAATCTCTATGCAGCCGGCTGGAACGATGATCAGATCAACGAGCAGAAAAGCTTCACTGATGGCCGCATCGTGGTTGTAGGGGACAAGGCACGCCGTCGGCCGTCAAAGCGCGCAGATTACCTACTTCGATACGCTCGCGATTTCATGCTGGCTGTCGTTGAAGCTAAGGCAGCCTACAAGCTACCGGGGGATGGGCTTCAGCAAGCCAAGGAATACGCTGAGGTTCTTGAACTAAGATTTGCCTACTCCACCAACGGCCACGGCATCATTGAGTTTGACTATACGACTGGGCGCGAACGGGAACTCAAAGCCTTCCCCACGCCAGATGAACTCTGGCAGCGCCTCCGTTCAGCAGGGAAAATTGAGGACGAAGAGACAGCGGAGATATCGGGGGTCTGGCATAACAATGATTACAATCTTTCGATTCCCGTCCTTTTTCCCCGTGTTTTCTTTACTTACTCAACTCGCGGGGTAACCGCCAGAAAATATTTCTGAAGAGAACGATTAGTTGGTTGCACAAGGGAGACTAAGATGTTTCGTCGTGTCGATCTTCCCACGGGAGTTCCTGGGAGACTGCTACTCCACAGCATGCCGGGCCGCTATGAAGCGATAGAGAGCGTGTGGAATCAGGTGAGGAACGAAGCGGTCCGCGCCATCGTGTGTTTAGCTGAAAAGGATGAACTCCACGAGAAATCTTCCGAGTACGCACAGGCACTTGAAGCCGGCACAGTCCCTTGTTTGGTGCTCCCTTTCGAGATTCCTGATCGTAGCGTACCCGAGGACCGGGATGCCTTCTGGGCGCTTGCGGCCGACGTAGCGAAGCGATTGCAGTCTGGGGAAGCCGTGCTGATTCACTGCGCGGGCGGTGTAGGCCGCACCGCGACGCTTGCCGTTTGTGTGCTGCTCGCGTTAGGTGAACCGGCAAGCGAGGCGCGGAGCTTGGTCTCGCGGGCGGGGTCGACTGTTGAGACAGCTCCCCAGAGTAAACTCATTTCGTGGTGCGCCTCGCAAGTGAGTATCAAGGCGTGATACGGGGAAAAGAAAAAGGGGACATCCTGATTCTTCGGAAGTCTTTCGAATTTGCCAGTTGAGAACTTCGACAAAGCCAACCGCGATTTTCGATCGTCCTCTATAGAAGTGGAGCGCCTTTTATTCGATCTTTTGCCCGAGATTGATTTGAGTAAGCTTCTTCGGGGATGATGCGACGAAAAAAACTTTCAAAAGCACTCCACGTATAAAACTTATGGTTTCTAACGGTCACCCCTGCCGCCGCTATTCCGAGACCTGGCCTCCGCTTCCTGGCGCCGGGCTAGATCGCTTTCCTGCTCCATTCGTATTGAGGGCTCAGAAAAATGCTACTAATCCAGGCCTTCCTTGCCCAAGAAATCGTGGAAGAGTTCGAAGCGGCGTTGGAACAATTCCGCGGAATCGTTTAGGAGTGAGAAGAGGTAATAGTAAGTCTGGCTTGAGACTTGGCGCCGGCGATGAACCAGGGATCGCTCATGCTACAAAACTTGGGAGCAAAAGTGCTTTTGGGTTTTTTCTGGCTGCTTAGCCTTGTGAACGCGGCAGACGCAAAGGGGGGGAGAATGGGGACAGGCTGGTCCAACCGTTCAAGTCGTTTAAGGAAAGAGGATCAAACGAGCAGCATTGGGATTGGGCATTCGCTGAAAGCAGCCTCAGGGAGGAGAATCACTATGTTTGCT
>JAHKKJ010000482.1 GCA_020027655.1 Deltaproteobacteria bacterium
GCTTCATCACAAACGACACCACCTTTTTCTGCGCATCTTCCGATAATGCTCCATCAGCAGTCATGGTGGGTCTGGCGGAATCATAAATCCTTGCCGCTGTCGGCTCCTCAATCTTCAAGTTCCGTGAAAGAACCTTAATCGCTGCCGGACGATTGTCTCGCGTCACAATAAAACCCATCAACGTTGTGCGGACAAACTTTTCCACGGTTGACGGGTCTGCTTTAAGAAGATCGTCTCGCGCCACGATGCCGCCGCTGGGTAATACAAAACCTTCGTCTTTGAAAGTTATCAGCTCTCTAAAGCCCGCTTCCTTGGCGTTAAACGTGAACGGCGCGATGAGAACGGCAGCGTCCACCGTGCCGCTGGCCAACGCCGCGAATCGGGTCTCCGCAGTTCCGATTGCTAGAATCGTCGCATCTTTTCCGCCATCCATGCCGTTGGCGCTGAAGACTTCCCGCAACAGGACGTCGTCAATGGCACCGGGGCCGACGACAGCGATTTTTTTCCCGCGGAGCGCTTTGAGATTTTGCAGATCTGCTTTGGCAAACAGAACGTGCTGAGGCCTGTCATTCTGAGAGAATAAAACTTTCAGCGGGGCTCCGCGAAGAGCAGTCGTCAAACCTGCCAAAGGCACCGCGGAGAATTCGACGCTTCCGCTTAGAACCGCCACATTAGCCGTAGGCGCTCGCATTGCAATCAGCTCCACGTCTAATCCTTCAGCGGTGTAGTAGCCATTCGTCTTGGCGGCGAGGAAAGACAGCACGGCAATCGTATAACCTGGAATTGCAACGCGAACTTTCTTGGATTGGGCCTGGCCGCAATCGGCCAAAGATAACGTTGCGAGGAAGACGCTAAGCGCCGCAAATAGTCTCGTGGACGGCCGGAGATTGTTCATAAGAATCTGCCTCCAGCAGGCTGCCGGGCTATCATAAACCATTTTACAAGAATGATCCCAAAATCGTCACCGCCGAATGTTTTCATCGCGGGTCCAGTCACAGTTTCGTCTGGATTCCCGATAGAAGCATTCGGGAATGACGGAGTTACTAGGGTCTGGGTAGAGTTTTTACGGAGCAAGCCGAATCATGGGCGCTTTTAACACCGGTGGTTTAAGAGTGTCAAATCACGATCGACGGGCAACACTGCTCATCGCCAGAAAGAACGCTTTCCCTTGACACCTGTCCCGCCCTTTGAGAATGTTCGGCTGCCTCTCACGCAGACCCATGGAGGATGCCAAAATGGAAAATCAGAGTTTTGTCGATTCGGTCCTTCGAGAAATTGTTAACCCGGGCGTAGAGCAGCTTATGAATGGACGCTTCTTTTCCGAGTTACGGGAAGGCAAACTTTCTCCGAAAAGAATAAAAGGCTTCGCGCTGCAGCACTATCTTTCCAACCACGCCATCAACAAGGGGCTGGCTTTCTGCATGGTAAAGAACGCCAGCAACCCGCCGGTCTACAACCAATTCGTGGAGTTGTTTGTCGAAGAGTCGTCCCACCCCGATCTGATGAAGCGATTCGGCCTGGCGATGGGCTTGAAGGAGGAAGACTTCAACAACGAAATTATGATCTACGAGTGCGTCGCGCATACGGCGGCGATTATCCGCGGCATGTTTCTCGGCACTCAGGCGGAAACCCGCGCCGGCGCGCTGGTGAACGAAACGATGGTCTGCCGCTACTCAGAGGAGTTCGACGTGGCGTTAGAGAAACATTACGGGCTGGACAGCCGGGCGCGAACCTTCTTTATCGTCCACGGCAAAGTGGATCAAGAGCATACCGCCATGGCGGCGGATACCATTGCGCGCAACGCCAACACCGACCGTGATAAAGCGCTGGTTCGGGCCGCCGCAAAAAATATGGTTCGTTTCAAGTTGGCCAAGTTCGACGGCATTTACGATTCGTACGCATGAGCGATGCCGCATCGCGCTTTAGATTCATCCGTTTGAAATGTTTGACAGAACCACTTCAAGAAATTTTCTCGCGCCAAGGCGCCAAGAGCGCAAAGAAAAAATATTTTCCTGTTTATCCGAACTTGGCGTGCTTTGCGTCTTTGCGCGAGTCATCTCTTTTCCGATTCTGTATCTTCAACCAAGATTTCAAATATGTTTGGCTGGGGTTTCAAGTGTCGGATTTCGAGTTAAAGATCGGCGGTAACGCGATGATGACGAAGATCAGACAAGCTGCTTTTTCATTGTTGGTTCTACTGACGTTTATCGCCATCACAAAAGAAATCGCTTGGGCTGCTGAAAAATCCGCCAAACTCGCCACAGTCCGAATCGGTTATGTTTCGCGAAGCATATTGGACATGCCTTATATCATTGCCCGGGACAGAGGTTTCTTCCGCGAAGAGGGTTTAGAGCCCGAGCTCATTTTCATGAGGGCGGCTCAAACCATACCGGCAATGTTGGCCGGAGGGATTGATTTCGGCAGTGCGACCGGGACTGGTATCGCCGCCGCGGTAAGCGGCGTCGACGTCCGGCTAATCTTCGCCTTAACCGACCGTCCGTCATTCGATCTGATTGCGGTTCCGAGCATTAACAGTGTCCAACAATTGCGGGGCAAAAAGGTTGGCACTTCGGGGGTCGGGTCGTTGGCGGAAATTCTCGCGCGCCAGATTTTGATCGCCAACAAAATCCCGCTGGAGCAGGTCACCTTTCTTCCCTTCGGCACCAGCGACGTGACTTACGTCGCGTTGAAAGCCGGCACCATTGACGCCACGATGCTCCAGATCCCGCAGAAATTTTTCGCCATCGATGAGGGGTTTCGCAAGCTTGCTTCCGGCGCGGACGTCTACCGGGCTGTCATGGGCGGTTTGACGACGACCAAGGCCACCATCACCGACCGCCCCGAACTCGTCACTAAAACGATCCGAGCAACAACGCGCGCGGTTCGCCTCATTAGAAGTGACAAGAATTACGTGCTCGGTTTCATGAAGGGGCCACATCTCGATTTGAGCAAGGAACGGGAACGGTTCGCCGAGCGAGTTTACGATGCAACCATGGAGCTCTATCTATCATCGCACACCGTCGATGAAGCGCTCCAGCGCGAAATGATCGCGATCGCCGCCCAGCGCGTCAAACCCGCACACCCGGTGCCGCCGGAGCGGGTTTTCGATTTTAGCTTTACCCAAAAAGTCAGTGAGTCGTTGCGATAAAAAGGCGGGATTTGAGGTTCCAGCTAGGTATCGGAGGTAACGACGATGACGAAGATCAGACAGGCTGCCTTTTCATTGTTGGTTCTACTGACGTTTGTCGCTATCACAAAAGAATTCGCCCGGGCTGCGGAAAAATCCGCCAAACTGGCCACGGTGCGCATCGGCTATGTTTCGCGAAGCATTTTGGACATGCCTTATATCATTGCCCGGGACCGAGGTCTCTTCCGCGAGGAGGGTCTGGAGCCCGAGCTCATTTTTATAAAGGCGGCTCAAACCATACCGGCAATGTTGGCCGGAGGCGTTGATTTTGGCACAGCGACGGGGACGGCTATCGCCGCCGCGCTAAGCGGTGTCGACGTTCGGGTCGTCTTCGCATTAACCGATAAGCCGTCCTTCGATCTGATCGCTTCGCCGAGCATCACCAGCGTGCAACAACTACGGGGCAAGAAGTTCGGCGTTACCGCGTTCGGGGCCCTGGCCGAAATCCTTGCTCGCCAAATTTTGATCGCCCACAAGGTACCGGCGGATCAAGTTACTTTCCTTCCTCTAGGCGCGAGCGACGTGACCTATCTGGCTTTGAAAGCCGGAACCATCGACGCCACCATGCTCCAGATCCCGCAGACCTTTCTCGCCCAAGACGAAGGGTTCAGAAAACTTGCGGCGGGCGCGGACGTTTACCGCGCCGTGCAGGGCGGGCTGACCACCACAAAGGCAACTATTTCCGACCGTCCCGAACTCGTCACCAAAATGATTCGAGCAACGCAACGGTCGTTGCGCTTGATTCGCAACGATAAGAAATATGCCCTTGAGTTTATCAAAGGGCCTTATCTCGATCTCGGCAAGGATCGAGACCGTTTCGCCGAGCAGGTTTACGACGCGGCTTTGCAGTACTATCTGCAATCAGGAACCGTAGATGAAAAACTTCAGCGCGAAATGATCGCGGTGGCCGCTCAACGTGTTAAGCTAGCCCAGCCGGTGCCACCGGAACGCGTTTTTGATTTTAGCTTCGCCCAAAAGGTCAGTGAGACGTTGAGAT
>JAHKKJ010000483.1 GCA_020027655.1 Deltaproteobacteria bacterium
CGCCTTGAACGCCTCGTCGGCTTTTGCCCTGGGTTGGGCTTCCCACTGAAGACTGTAATACTCCCCGCGATCACGCGCCCAGGGATCGAACACATTAACAACGGGTTCGAGTTCCGACTTGAGTTCCGGAATTGTGCGCTGAAGCACGCGCTTCAAGGGCGAAACTTCTATTTGATGACCGTTGGATTCCCCGGTCTCCTTAATGACGCCGTCAGGCCCGTTTTCATTGACCCACTTGAAACCAAAATGGGTGTAAAATTCCGGGCGAAAGCTGGAAGTAAAAAAACGGTCGCTAAAAAGCCGGCGTGACGCGTTGAGGATAAAAACTTGAAATTGAGTTTCGGAAATCGCGAAGCCGTGGGGCCGGGCAAATTCTGCTAACCAGCCGACCACTGCGTCCACGTCCTCGATATTGTCCACGATGCTGCCGTTTGGACGGCCGAGACAATCGGTGATCTTGGCGCCGTCACTATCGATCTGCGCCGTGGTGATGATTTTTGAATCCTCGCATTTGTGTTGCCCGTAGACTTCGCGCAAAAGGCCGACGATCTGCCGCTGTCTGACTCGTTCGGGAGAATTCTTGGACAGGGTAGGATCAATGAAATCATCGAAGCTGGTTAACTGTTTGAGGCCGTACTGCCGACGGAATTCATTGTAGCGTGGCACGCCGCGCTCGCGATCGCGGATGATATCCAGTGCCGGGACATCGATCTTGCCGGTGACGCTCTTCAAGCGCGGCATGCTTAGGCTCTGGAGAAAAAGCGGATGGTTTTGCAAGGTCAATTTGCCCAGTCGCTGCCGTCCCATGGAGAGAGCCCAATCGGCCAAGCCGTATCGGTGGACCGCCTGGGTTGCTTTGCCCTGTAGCGTTTCCACGACCGGAATCTTGTATCTGATCACGTTTGGATCACTGCGCAACTCGCGAAATTCGATGAGATCGGGAACCATGGAATGGAGCCGGTAAACGGTGACGAACTCCTCGGGAAAATTAAACGGCGAACCAAAGTGGTTGACGCCACCGTTTACGTCCGCTTTATTGTTTCCTAAGCCGATGATGCCGGGGCCTGTGGCAAAGACGGAATACCATGCCGCCGCTTTGCCACTTGACGATTTGGCTAGTCGAGCTAAAACCTTCTCGAGGGCCTTTTCTACTAACGGATGCTTGCTGACGAGACCGCTCCAGTTGGCGTTCATCGCAAGGTAAACCGGTTCATTATAGAGAAGCTGAGGGGTCCATTCGATGGTATGGATCTTGGCAATTTCCGCCGCGACGACGAGCCGGGCGACTTCGAACAGTTCGTCCGGCGTGACATCTTTATATCTAATGACGGCGGTGGGATTTGCGGGGTTGCGCAAGCCGGAGTCATCTTCGGGGAAGGCGGCAGCCTGTTGTCGAAAGGCATCGACGAAGATATTGTGCTCGCGCGCAAAGACATTGTGGAAAAAGCTCAGGCCGATGTTCCAATTGTCCGGGAAAGCCACGGACTCTTGGCCGGACCACTGCGGGTTCGTGTAATCGGAAGGCTGCAACAGGGGCAGGTAGCCGATTACTTCTTGCGCACGGGTGATGACCGGCTCGAGCAATAATTTCGCCGGATCGTTGGGGTCGCGCTTCACGCGCTTCCCGGAGAGATCGTTGTAACCGTAGACTTGCGACGCGTCCCACCAGGCGGTTACTTTGTTCAGAGTCGTCTTGTGCGCCCGGGTCAGGTGCTGGTTGCCTTCGTGGGTGAAGGTCACCGGAGGTTTATCCGCCGCAATGTAGCTTTTGTCGACGCGATCTTCAGGACGGCAGCGGAGCTGTTGAACTTCCTTAGCCGATAGCGGCGTCTGGCCGTTGTTTACGTCCGGCGTGCTGCAACCCATCGCCATTAATTCGGATTGATTGTGTCCCTCCTCGAGATGTGAGAACCAATCGTGGGTCATGAACTGAATCCAAAAGGCCGCCAGAACATTAAGGACGGGTGCTTTCTGATAATCACAGTTGGCTTCCGGAACGTAGCCCGCCAGCCCGTGAGCGTCATGGCAATTATTGTTTGGCGCTTGGGCACGGCTAAAGAGTTTGCGGCTGATCACTTGGGGATCGGGTTGCAATAAGCCCAGGCGATCGCCGTGGCGGTTGATCACGATTTCGTTTTTGCCCAGATCGGGGAAGGTGGCATCGAACGGGACGTTTCTGGCGAAGGGCTGATCGGTGGAGCCCATGAGCGGATTCGTGATGTCATTGCATATGCCGGTTAGATTGCGGAAGCGTATTAATTCTCCCTGGCATCGCTGCGGGCCATCGCCACCGACGTCTACGTATGCGGAATGTCCACGGGGGAGGCGCAATTGAGGCCATATTTTGATGGCGGATCCGGCCGTTCCATTTCGCCCCCGAACGTATTCCTCGAAAGTTCCACTGTTATCGAATAGATTGAATCGTAATAACTCAATCCGTTGGTACTCCATATCGAGCAGCGCGCCGGCAACGCCACGCCGGTTGGGACTCCAAAATCCAAGCTTGCTGATTAAGCCGGTGGATCGACTTTCTTCGGCACCCGTGGCCCAATAGCGTTGCCAATCAACCCACGCAGTGGTGCGCCATTTCACGGACTCCTCGCCGCCGCGGCAGCGGGCGGTGTCTTCGAAGACTTTGCCGAGAAATCGCTCCGAGCGCTCCTGCGCAACTTCGCGAAAACTCCCGAAGGCATAGACAACGCAGCTACCCAACTGAGTGTTTCTGAGCGAAGGATAGGCTGCAAAGAAAAGTAACGAAACAGACAACCCGATAAGCGCGAGTTTTTTCATGCGGTTGATCGTTGGCAATTTGTCTTTCTGACGAACTCAGAATCATGCGTAGGTGGCGCGCTACGGAATCGGCTGCTTACCATACGATAGAGGGTAATCAACCGATACGGCGGTGTCAATTTCTGAGCTAAGAGACCTTGCAGATGAACCGGCAGTGCTTTGGTGGTTTCTCGCCGCCGGCTTAACCATCAGTGTCGCAATGGTGTGCATCTACTATGCGCTGGATCTTAGGCAAGGTCTTGGTCGTGATCCCGATCGCCAGCATCGGCCCGTTCTTCTCATTTGATCTTGGCCGCGACGTTCTTACGCGACGTAACGGAGCCGATTTGTGGTAGTGGACGGAAGGGGAATGCGATACGATTAGGGATAAAAACGATAGGGATTGGTCACAAAGTATGCTAATAATGAGGACAGAAATTTTTCGAGAAAGAGGTTATTGTAATGAATACAGGCACGGTAAAGTTTTTTAATGCTGAAAAGCGCTTTGGTTTCATCACTCGCGATAGCGGCGGTGATCTGTTTTTCCATATATCTGAAGTTCAAGGACAGCCACCGCGCGAGGGTGACAAAGTAGAATTTGAAGTCGGCCAAGGCAAAAAAGGTCCTTGCGCTGTCAGTGTCAAAGTCACAGGAAACTAAGACTGAATCGGAAGAGACAAACCAACGATCGATGCCCGATTTGTTGTTTCAATCGGCCTTGCTGTATTTGCGACGCCATACCGAGAATCGAGTTAAACACCAAGATTTGTCTTGTCGTTCATGCTCGGGAGCTGAGGCGAACAAGCAATACAGGTCGGCTCGCGCTAAGAGCTTTAGTGAATAGCGAAATGCGGGTACGAGGGCAAACAAGAGAAACTCTCGACCTGAAAGATCTCTTAATCCCTCAGTATCGGACTTTGTTGTTTTATCCCTCAGATGATGCCGTGGAATTAGATAAAGAACTTGTGGCGCAAGACCAGAAGCCGATTCAGCTCATTGTTCCCGATGGAACCTGGCGACAGGCGAGCAAAGTTCATTACCGTCATCATGAATTGAAAGACGTGAAAAGGGTGATGATCAGCACTCCGAACATCTCGAAGTTTCATCTACGCGCCCAGCATAGACGAGAAGGGATGGCCACTCTACAGGCCATCGCCCATGCTCTTGGGGTTATTGAAGGCGATCTCGTGAAGGCTCAGCTGATGAAGCTTTATCATGCAAAGCTTGAGCGAACGCTATTAGGGCGTGGGCTTTTCAGTCTCGCCAAGAGCTTGACCTGAATCTAAGCGGGTCGAATTCCGTCGTCACCGACAGTGATCAAACGCGTTTTCAGCGCGGCTAAGAATAATCGCGGGGTTGTGCCTGAAGACCCCTTTTCCTATTCCTGAAAGTGAGATCGAATCGGCGAAAAGAG
>JAHKKJ010000484.1 GCA_020027655.1 Deltaproteobacteria bacterium
AGCACCTCGTCGATCAAGATGACCTTGTCGCCTTCCACGCCGAATTCGAGCTTCGTGTCGGCGATGATGATGCCCTTCTGCTCGGCCATTTCTCGCGCTCGGGTGTAAATCGCGATGGTTGCGTCGCGCATGGCCTCCGCCCTTTTCTTTCCGACTTTGGTGACCATCTCGTCGAAGCTGATATTGACGTCATGGGCTCCGACCGGAGCCTTTGTCGACGGCGTGAAGATCGGATGATCGAGGCGGGAGGCTTCCACTAACCCCTTGGGCAGCGGGATGCCGCATAGGGTTCCGGTCTGTTGGTAATCCTTCCACCCCGAACCGACGAGATAACCACGAACGATGCACTCCACCGGCGCCGGTATGCTTTTCTTGACCAACATGGTACGGTCTTCCAACTCAGCTCTGTGTGGCTGGCAGGCCGCCGGAAATTCATCGACATTGGTCGTAATCAAATGGTGGGGAATGATGTCTCGCATCACGCCGAACCAGTAGACCGACAATGCCGTAAGAATCTTTCCCTTGTCTGGAATTAAGGTCGGCAGGACCACGTCGAAGGCAGAGATTCGGTCGCTGGCAACCAGCAAGAGCCGGTCCCCCAAATCATAAATGTCACGCACCTTGCCACGATTGAATAGTTTTAGTCCCGATAGCGTTTTTTCTGCCATGTTGAACCTTTCCTGCGAAATCTTTGTATGGTTAACCAGTCGCCAAAAGAAAAAAATGGCGTTCGGCCATCGCTGGTAATCTATTCAGACCAAATCGTTGTATCGATGTCAATCGGCAGTGGAAATGCCGCGAGTTCTACTTCCAATGCTGCGCGGGATATACTTGTCGGTTTGTCGAAAGGTCCCGGTCGGTCTCTCAGAATGCTGGGCAGCGCGCGGTCTGACGACATCGGAAAATGATAAAGGCGTCGGTATCACGTTAACGTCCTCCAGGATTTGTTTACTCCGAGCTCTGTCACTCATTACGGGACGGCGCAGAAAAATATTCAGGGCGGCTGACGGCAACCTCTGAGACAAACATGACCCCTGTGTATCGGTCAAAGAGCGGCTTCAAGCCGGCCAGAATCGGGTCCACCCTATCTTGCGAAACGACGGTCATCAGCATCACCAGACTTTCCGTCTCGTTGAACATCGCATGGGCTGTATGAAAGCCGTGGTGGCCCTTTCCCGAAATGTTGTGGATGATCGTGTAGCCGGTCGCCTTGACATTGTCCAGCAGATCGGTGACGAAACTCAGGTGTTCACCCGGAATGATGATTCTGATTTCCTTCATGGGATGTAGCGTGAGACCGTTCATAAGTTATTCTCCTTTGCTATTTTGAGAAATCGCCTTCCATCCGTGCTTCGGAATGTAACGATATAAGATGCCCTCTTCTGGCTCGATCGCTATCAGGCGTACCCATTCGTTGTCATACAGATGCTGAAGCAGGCGATGACCCCGAATGATCTGGTCGATCCGTTCCCGCGGGGCTTCGATCAGAGTCAGCAACCGCATGGGCTCATGATAGGGTCGCGGCCCGTCCATGACGGTCTGCCCGGCGAGCCCCGTGCGCAGATCGCTTTGCGGGCCGGCCATGATCCCCAAGCGGCCCACCACGTTGTGGTAGATTTTGCTGCCGCTGCCGTAGATGTCTTGATCCACCGTGGAAAAATAATGTTCCATGTTGATCCATTGCCCGACCACCTGGGGACCGGTCATCACCACCTCTAGTAGCCGGCCTGCCGGATCTTCCCGATAGTCATACGAATGGAGAAACACCCGTCCGTCAAGATCGACCGCGCGGGTCAGCTCGCGGCGCCCGACGATGAAGGCGGCGTTGCGTGACAGCCCCCATTCTGGACGGACTTGGCTCCAGTCGCCGCTGCGCCGGTGGACCTCCCGCGCCGCTTTCGCAGATGGCAGGGAAGTGTTGATCTCTGGAAATCGGGCGCAGCGTTCCCGGCTGTTCCTTAGCCCGGCCTCCTCAAGGTC
The DNA here is from genome assembly GCA_020027655.1 of Deltaproteobacteria bacterium. Classification (GTDB taxonomy): domain Bacteria; phylum Desulfobacterota; class Binatia; order UBA9968; family UBA9968; genus DAIRFP01. The sequence goes on from JAHKKJ010000484.1 coordinate 1,981, forward strand.
GCGGGTCAACTGGAGCAAGTCCTTGCGATGAGTGGGAGAGAGATCTTCCAGATCGAAAAGATCGACGTTATCAGTCGTGGTGTCATGCTGCCCGGCAATGAAATAGGTGTCCTGGGGAATGGCGATGCCATGCTTCGCCAGTTGCTCCCGCACCAGGGGCTTGTTGGCCATGAGCGCCAAGACGCGCGCGTTGGGATTGCCGGGATTGCCGCCACAGGCGCCGCAATCGAGGGCCGCCTCGAAGGGATTGTTTTCCGAGGTGCTGCCATGGCCACAAAAAAGCACCAGCCTGGCGAAGTTCCGGGTGAGTCCCATCATCCGAAGCGCGGTTTCCACCGTAAAGGCTTGCTCGCTTGGGGTGAAACCGGTCCTTGTGATGCGCTCCGCGCGGGCGAAGGCCGAACGCTGATTGATGCCGTAGGAACGCCGCAGATCTTCGACGAAGGCGGTTTCCTCTTCGGCGGAAAGAGCGTAGGAGCGGGCCTGCGGCGACGGTTGTCCGGCGCTCTGTTCCGCCAACGCCCGCCGGCGCAGAAATTCAAGCCGTTCTAGGGACAGATTGAGATGACGGTCGCCGAACTTTTCCTGCAGGACCCGGCGCGCAGTTGCGCGTTGCTCGGCGGCGAGCATCTCCTCCACTTCATCCCGTGACAGCTTGTCCACGGTCAGGGTAGTGGCGACGGGGTGTAAGAATGCGCGCTTGAGCCAACTGATCGCGTTCCTATACCAGGTGGTAAAAATCGTTTTGCCGATCATCGGCAAGCTGTAAAACCAACCGAGAGACTCGACCATGACATAAGGCGTGGCGACATTTTCCTTAAGATCGTGCAGCAGTGTGTGCGCCGCGTCGATCACCTTGGTCCTTGCCCGGTGCCTGAAAAGCAACTGCCCCTGATAGGTTCGGGGTATCTCACGCACCAAATTCTTGGCTTTAAGAATCACTGGAAACTGGTCGGTTTCATGATGACTGCCGAGGGCCTGGTAACGGATGGCAGCGTTGAAAAAGCCGGCGAAACCGAATGTCTCATAGTCCCCGATCGCTTCTAAGTGGCGCCTGAGAGGTTCCGAGCGTACGTCGATGCAAAATACCGCCTGGGCCTGCGGCCGAACGTTTACAGGGGCTCGCTTCGCCTCAGCCGCCGACGGAGCCACTTCGTCCAGTTGGCTTTGTTTGCCAGCCAGATTTGACGGACCCTGTTCCGAGAAAGCGTAATTGAGTTTGCCAACGTTGGGCCGGAGTTTTGCGACTAGTTCTTCCTGGTAGCTGGCCTCAAACGCCTTCAACCATACCGGGCCATGTTCCGTTTCCGGCAGGCTGTCGATCCATTTTAGCAAAACCTCGAGAGTTTCCGCCGGTGTGTCCAACAGAACTGTGGCATCGATCTCCAGCGCTTTGGCAAGAGCCGCCAGCCGCCATGCCGCTTTGCGAGCGGATCGCGTTTCCGCCTCACCGGCGCTGTGCGCGCTGGCCGACGGGCTCCCGCGCCTTTGCATGTGCGCTGAAATCGCCCCGACATTGCCGTCGATCCCAATCGATTCCCAGCAGGATTTTTGGACCAGTTCACGCTCGTACCACAAGCGCACCGCGAGGTATTGCACCAGATCGGCAGGATAGATCTGCTGCCATTCATAGTCGCTTTGATCCGCCCGCCACTTGATGAAGCCGGCCCAGCCGGGCAGGGCGGTGAGGTGAAGGGAAAGATAATCCTGCCAGAACTCAGGAAGAACACCGAGCGCCGTCAGGCTTTCGAGCACAGCATCTTCCGGTTGCGCCGGCAAGCGAGCCAGTTTCCGTCGACTATTTTCAATCCCGCAAGGTGACCATTCTCGTTCGGCGAGAAACTTCCAGGCACCGTAAAACCCCTTCTCCCGGCCGGGCATGGGCCAGGATGCATGGCCTTCGTCCAAAAATGCTTCGCACCACTTGATCGATTCTCGATTGATTTGCTCGGCGATCTGAGTACCGAGATTGCGATCGCACCAGGTTGCTAGCGTAAAACGCTCACCGAGGGCGGCCTCTTCTTCTATGCTTTTCCGAATGGCCCGTGGCTTCAGCTGAAGGGCGAGATGGTTTGCAAGAGCTTTGATAAAAGTCCGATCCGGGTGGCGATTGATCAGGGAGTCGAGCATCTCGTCCGCCGGCGCAGTCATCCCTTGGAGAAAATGGGCGCGCAGCACATCGAATTGGCTTAC
>JAHKKJ010000485.1 GCA_020027655.1 Deltaproteobacteria bacterium
AGCGGCGTGAGATAGGGGACTACGTTGCGACGCTTTTAGAGAACGTGGGCTTTGTGGTGGATCGCCAATACAAGACGGCGGCGGAGAGCTCTCCGATCTGGATCGGCGGCAACCCGGCCGACGGCCGCTGGCACATCTACACCGGCGGCTGGGTCTCGTTAGCCATCGACCGCGATCAGGCGGACATGTTCAACGGCTATTATACACCCCGGGGACGGCCGGACCCCCTTTGGCAGGCATACAAGCCGAGCCCAAGACTCGACAAGGTCGCTGAGATCCTTGACCGGCGGGATTACAATACATGGGCAGAACGTAAAGAGCTTATGGCCGAGGCGCTCAAGCTTGCGATGGAAGACTCGGTTCGCGTCTGGCTGGCAGACGCAGTGTATGTATGGCCGCGCCGAAAGGAAGTGGTTTTGGCGGCCGATCTCGCTGGAGGCATCTCCGGCTCGGCGCTCTGGCCCTACACGATCCGGTTCGTTGAGGGCACGCGCCGCAGGGTAAATTTCGCTAATCCGAGCATGCTGACAGAGCCCTGGAACCCGGTGGCAGGAAGTAACTGGATCTTCGACAACCTCATCACGCGTGGTACCCAGGACTTGCCTGCTTTCCCCGACCCGTTCACGGGACTGTTTTGGCCGCAGCGAATGAAATCAGCAGAAGTCTATGTCGAGAAAGGACTTCCTGTTACTAAGACCCTCAATTGGCTCACTTTGAACTTTGTTCCCTCCATCGATGTTCCGCGGGATGCGTGGATCGATTGGGACGCTGTCGGCGAGCGCTTCATCTCTGCGGGAGAGATGCATCCTAAAGGTTTGAAGGCGCGGACCAAGACGGTTGTGCGCTACGCCGACAACCTCTGGGAAACCCGATGGCACGACGGCAATAAGCTTTCCTTGGCGGATTTTATATTTTCTTTCATCCTTGGCTTCGACCGGGCCAACCCGAAAAGCCCAATTTTCGACGAGGCCGCGGTGCCGGCTTTAAAAACGTTTCTGAGCCATTTTCGGGGCGCGCGCCTCCTCGAGAAAAATCCGCTGGTGGTGGAGATCTACAGTGATCAGATCTTTCCGGATGCGGAGTCCATCGCTGCAACGCGCGCGGCGGACTTTTACACCAATGTTCCCTGGCATGAGCTGGCGCTTGGGGTACTAGCGGAAAGAAATAGACAGTTGGCTTTCTCCGCCTCCAAGGCGGACCGCCTTAAAGTGGAGTGGCTGAGCTATATCAGTGGGCCGAGCTTGATGGTCTTGGACCGGCATCTCGCCGCCGCGCTCAAAGAGAGCTTCATCCCGTACCGGAAGACACTCGGCGAATACGCGAGCCAGCAGGAGGCGACGGAGCGATACGAGAAGTTGCGGGCCTGGCGCCAAGCGCGGCGCCATTTCTGGGTTAGCAACGGGCCATTCTATCTCTACTCGGTCCATCCGGTGGAGAAGATTGTGGTTATCAGGAGATCCGAATCGTTCTCTGACCCGGCCGATAGATGGGTGCGTTTTGTTGAGCCGCGGATCGCCGACGTCGAGGTCTCGGGTCCAAGAATCGTCAAAGTCGGATCGCCTGCAGAATTTCAAGTGCAGGTGACTTTTCAAGGGAAGCCCTATCCGGCAAAGGACGTGGAGTTTGTCCGTTTCATGCTTTTCGATGCTCGTGGCGAGCTGGTTGAGTTAGCCAACCCCGAGCCCGTTGGCGATGGAATGTGGCGCATCGCGCTGAACTCCAAACAAACGGCGCGTCTCTCATCAGGCTCCAACCGGCTTGAATTGGCCGTGACTTCCCGGGTGGTGGCTTTGCCCTCGTTCAAAACATTCCGCTTCGTGACCGTACGGGAAGAAATCAGTTAGTGCCACAATGCAATGCGGCAGACAGGTTTCAACAAATCGAGGATCGAAGATCGCGATGCTCTATCCTCGATCTTCTATCCTCGAAAAAGTTTTGCTAGCCCGGACTATTCATGCTTCTAATAAAAACCACGACACAGTGTCGATCAAGGGATGAGCTTGGAGGAGCGAAGGCACAGAGACGAACAGCTTCAATGACGTTTATGATGCTTGGCCGTGCGCTCGAATTGGTTTCCAGGTATCCGCTGCAGACTTGGGTTTGCAGGCCGCCTCAAGGTATAGGCCCATTGCCTTCGATCCGGAGGGCTCGTCCCTTGATCGTTGCTTGCCAGTGAACAATCCGGGCGAGTACCTGATGACGGCTAGATAGCTATGACTTTCGTCCGAATTTTACGCTATGTGGTGCTGCGCGCCGCATCGTTATTCGTTACGGTGGTTATCGGCGTCTACCTTGCCATCCTCATCGCCAACATGGGCGGCTATGTAGATGAGATCCGCAAAGCGCAAATTCGCGAACAGATCGGGGCGACCATGTTGGCCGATCAAAAGCTGCGGACTATGCCGCCCAGCGAAGTCCGCCGGGTCATCGACCAGCAGATCGTGCTGGAGGAAAAGCGTCTAGGATTAGATCGGCCCTTTCTGTTGCGCAGCTTCGCATATCTGAGCGATGCTCTCACTCTCTCGTTGGGAAGAGCGGAGCGGCTCACCAGCGACAAGGGGTCGAGACAGGTGCGGGATATCATTCTCGAGCGCTTGCCGGCTACCTTGCTGCTTTTCGGCACCGCCGACGTCATCGTTTTTTTCACGGCCATCTTTGCCGCCCTTTTTCTATCCCGCCGCTATGGCAGCGTGCTGGACAAGGTCGTGGTCGCACTCGCGCCCACCTCTTCGGCTCCAGCGTGGTTTTACGGGATCTTCTTGATTCTGATCTTTGCTTCGCTGTTGCGCATTCTACCCTTTGGGGGAATGGTCGACGTACCGCCTCCCGAGTCGGCGCTGGCGTATGCTTTGAGCGTGCTGCAACACCTGATTCTGCCGGTATCGGCGATCCTCGTCGGCTCGCTCTTCATCTCCATTTACAATTGGCGAACCTTTTTCCTCATCTATTCGAGTGAAGATTACGTCGAAGTGGCCAAAGCCAAAGGGTTACCCTCGGGAGCCATTGAGCGGCGCTACATTCTCCGGCCAACTCTGCCGCCGATTATCACGAGCTTTGCTTTTGCTTTGATCTCGCTCTGGAGCGGGGCGATTATCCTCGAGACAGTCTTCAGCTGGCCCGGCTTGGGCAGGCTGCTTTTTCAAGCCGTGGGCCAGTTCGACACCCCGGTTATTATCGGCTCCGTGGTCATCTATGCTTACCTGCTCGCGCTGACGGTCTTTCTGTTGGACATTCTTTACGCGCTGGTGGATCCGCGCGTAAAGGTGGGAGGAGAAGCGGGAAGAAGTTTATGACCCCGATCCAACATTGTTCAATGCAAAATCACCTCGTAGTGGTATCAGATTCATTTTCCGCCAAACTGAAGCTCAGAGATCGTATACGGCTACAATCTTGTTGGATCGGGGTATGAGCGCGCTTCGAGAAGCATTCAAAGAGTTTACCCAGTATCCCTCTGCGATCATGGGACTGGTGATCATCACGGCGTTGATTGCGCTATCGATTTACACGGTGATCGCCATTCCTTACAGCGAAGGCATGAGGCTATGGCGCGGGGGAGAAGACATCTGGGTCGAGAACCCGAGAAATGCCCGGCCACGCTGGGTGAATTTTTTCTTAAAAGAGCGCCTGCCTCAGACCATAATCGTGGACACACAGCCAGGGGCGGCGAAAGTCGGACAACCGTTATCTGGAGGTATGCGCACGGTGGACATGACGCTCGCTTTTGATTACCCCTACGACGCTTTCCCCAGCGAGATCAACCTCTTCCTCAAAGCAAAATTTAAGGAGAATAGACCCTACGTCTCGTTTTTCTGGTTGACGCCTGATGGACAGCGCATCCCTTTAGGGGAGCGCAGCGTGCGAGTCTCAGAACGGTACAGCATTTCCCTTGACCGCCATCTGGCGCAAAGACTTGGACGCCGTCCTCCTGAGATCGGGCTATTTACCATACCGAATGCCACGGTCGACAACGCGGTGCCGCTCAAGGGGCGGTACCAGCTGCAGATCGAAGGTTTCTTCTTCGAGGAGGGCTCTAACCTCGAAGCGAAGCTCGTGGTCTATGGACAGGCGTATGGACTGGCCGGCACCGACCATCGACGTCGCGACATTATGGTGGCGCTGCTTTGGGGCACCCCGGTGGCTCTGGCATTTGGTTTCTTAGCGGCGGTGGG
>JAHKKJ010000075.1 GCA_020027655.1 Deltaproteobacteria bacterium
TTCTCTGGCGATGCCCTAAATATTACAAACTCTCTTAACCAGTTGAAGGTGAACTTCATAAGAATGGAATACTGGAGTGATGGAGTGATGGAGTATTGGATCGGAAACCCATTACTCCAGTACTCCAACACTCCGTTCTTTATTAGATGTTACTACCCGAACTGCCTGAGAAATCTTAAGTCGTTCTGAAAAAACAGCCGGATATCGTCGATCCCATACTTCAACATGGCGATTCGCTCTACCCCCATACCGAAAGCGAATCCTGAAAACTTCTCCGGATCGTAGCCGACAAAGCGGAACACCTCGGGATCGATCATGCCCGCGCCAAGGATTTCCAACCAGCCCGTCGCTTTGCAAACCCGGCAGGTCTGCCCCTCCAAAATCGTTCCTTTGCCGCCGCAAATCAAACATTGGATGTCGATCTCGGCGCTCGGTTCGGTGAAAGGAAAGAAACTGGGCCGAAACCTCACCCCGGTATCTTGGCTGAAGATCTGTTGCAGAACATGAGTAAGCACTCCTTTGAGATCGGCAAAAGTGATGTGCCGATCTACCATGAAGCCTTCCACCTGATGAAACATCGGTGAGTGGGTAGCATCGTCATCGTGTCGATAGACGGCTCCCGGGACGATGATCTGGAGCGGCGGCTTGCGGCTCTCCATAGTGCGGATCTGTACCGGAGACGTGTGGGTCCGCAACAGCATGCCGTTGGAGACAAAAAAAGTGTCCTGCATATCCCGAGCTGGATGATCCTGGGGAATATTGAGCGCCTCAAAGTTGTGGTAATCGTCCTCGATGTCCGGACCACGGGCGATCTCGAATCCCATGCCCCAAAAGACATCGATGATCTCGTCCATCACGAGCGTTAGCGGATGAATTCTTCCCCGCTCCCAGCGCGTCCCGGGAAGAGTGATGTCGATCCACTCGTCTTTGAGCGTTTTGGCTCTCGCCTGTTCTTTAATCTGCCGGAAACGGTCTTCGATCCGTTCCTCGAACAGTTTTCTCAAACGATTGAGCTGTTCGCCGGCCCGCGGGCGCTCCTCCGCCGGCAGATCTTTCAGTCCTCGCAGCATCGAAGTCAATCTACCGCCCCGACCCAGGGTCTCAACGCGAACCTCTTCGATCTCCGTCTCAGAGTTGCAATGATGAATTCTCTCCAGCACCTCCTGCTGGAGAGTTTCCAAAGATTCGTTCATCAGTTTAGAAAAAGTTATGCGCTTATGCGCTAAGGTGTGACTTCGCAGTCTGGGCTAACTGTCCGAAAGCCGGCAGGTCCGCAACGGCTAATTCCGCTAGCATCTTTCTGTCCAACTCCACCCTGGCCTGTTTGAGACCCTTGATGAGTTGACTGTAGGACAGTCCGCTCATTTTTGCCGCCGCGCCGATGCGCGTGATCCACAAACCGCGAAATGTTCTCTTTTTGACCCGGCGATCCCGATAGGCAAAGACGAGGGCTCGCTCCACCGTCTCCCGGGCAGTTTTATACAATCTGCCACGGCCACCGACATAGCCTTTGGCCATTTTCATGATCTTTTTTCTTCTCTGTCGGGATTTACTCCCGCCTTTAGCTCGTGGCACGTTACAAACTCCTTCCGAATAAATTATCTAACTCTCAGCTATCAGCACTCAGCTTTTGGCTTACAACTGGGAACAGATTGTTACAGATACGGTATCAACCTGCGAATATTCTTTGTTTCGGCGGCCGAGACCAAGGTCCCCTGCCGCAGATGTCTCTTGCGTTTCTTTCCTTTGCTCGAAAGTAGGTGGCTCTTGAAGCCTTTGTTCCTTTTGACCTTTCCGCTGCCCGTGACTCTGAATCTTTTGGCTGCGGCTCTATTGGTTTTGATTTTGGGCACTGGTTTCTCCTATCGTTTTGATTGTTGAGCTCACGATTACTTGGGGGTAAGCAGCATGGCCATATTCCGCCCTTCCAACCGTGGCTCGATGTCGACCTTCGCGATGTCCTGTATTTGGTCAACCACTCCGCGTAGCATCTGCCTACCCAACTCGGGATGGGTGATCTCCCGCCCGCGGAAGAAAACGGATACTTTGACGCGTTGTCCTTTTTCAATGAACTGGCGAATGTTTCGGACCTTATGCACCACATCGTGGGGATCGGTCCGTGACCCCATCTTGACTTCCTTGATCTCAACGACGGAATGTTTCTTCGGTCCGTGCGCCTTCTTTTTTTGCTCGTAGCGAAACTTCCCATAGTCCATCATGCGGCAAACCGGCGGTTGAGCATCCGGCGCCACCTCCACAAGGTCCAACTCCAATGCGTCTACCTGCTTCAACGCTTCGTAGAGCGGCATGACGCCTAACTGTTCTCCCTGCGCGCCTATGACACGGACCTCACGGGCGCGAATTTGATGATTGATCCTCGCTTCTCTAGCTATAAGCCACCTCCGTTTCTTGTGAGACCATCTTGATTTTTATGCTTCTCCCCGTTCCTGCGCAACCTCAAATTTCAGCCTCTGAATAAAATCGCTGACCGACAATGGCGCGACATTTTCCCCGCCCCTACGGCGCGGCGCGACGGTTTGCGCCTCGACTTCCTTATCGCCGATCACGACCGCATAGGGAATCTTCGCCAATTGGGCCTCGCGAATTTTGTAACCGAGCTTTTCGTTGCGTTCGTCCAACTCCACCCGCCAGCCCGCAGCGGTTAACTCCGCCGAAACCTTTCGCGCATAATCCAACTGCTGATCCGTCACCGTCACCACCTTGACCTGCACGGGAGCAAGCCACAGGGGGAAATTACCCGCATAGTGCTCGATTAGAAAAGCCATCATCCGCTCCATGGTACTGATGACGCCCCGGTGAATCATGACCGGCCGTTTGTACTGCCCGTCCCTGTCAACATATTCCAGTTCGAATCGCTCGGGAAGATAAAAATCAAGTTGCACGGTGGACAGAGTCTCGCTATGCCCTAGCACGTCATTCAATTGCACGTCAATCTTCGGACCGTAGTAGGCGGCCTCGCCCACTGCTTCTTTGAAAGACACCCCGACTTCATCGAGAGCTTGCCGTAGATATCCTTCCGCCCCATCCCACATGGCGTCATTGTCCACGAAATTTGCTTTGTCCATGGGGTTACGCAGCGAAAGGCGGTACCAATAGTCCTTGAGGCCAAAATCCCGGTATACGCGTTGGATGAGCCGGAGAACTCCCACGGTTTCGGCTTGGATCTGCTCGGGAAGACAAAAAATATGCGCGTCGTTCAGGGTCATCGCCCTCACGCGCGAAAGACCGGAAAGCGCGCCAGAGCGTTCATAGCGATACATGGTTCCCAATTCCGCCAGCCGAACCGGCAAATCGCGGTAGCTGTGAAGTCCATGTTTGTAGATGGTGATATGATGGGGGCAATTCATCGGTCGAAGAACTAACTCTTCTTTGTTCTCGAACTCCATCGGCGGATACATATTTTCTTTGAAGTGATCCCAATGGCCCGATCGTTTATAAAGATCCACCCGTGCGAGCTGAGGCGTATTCACATGCTGATAGCCCATGCTTCGCTCGATATCAACGATATATCTCTCCAGGATCGAGCGGACCATCGCGCCCTTTGGGAGCCAGATGGGGAGTCCGGGACCGACGACATCTGAAATCATGAAGAGACCCAGTTCCTGCCCCAGCTTGCGATGGTCGCGCTTCTTGGCTTCTTCGAGCAGACGCAAATGCTCCTTGAGCGCCTGCCTGGTGGGCCATGCCGTACCGTAGATCCGCTGAAGCATCTCGTTTTTCTCATTGCCCCGCCAATAGGCTCCGGCGACTCCGGTGAGCTTGAAGGCTTTAATCGCCCCGGTGGACGGCACATGCGGACCACGGCAAAGATCCACCCAGTCCCCTTGCCGGTACAGCGACACAACCTCGTCAGGTAGATCCTCGATGATAGCGACCTTGTAGTCCTCGCCCATGCGGCGGAACAACTCGATGGCCTGACTTCTCAACATCTCTTCGCGAGTTACCTTGAGATTGGCCTTCGCAATCTCCTCCATCCGCGCTTCGATCTTCTCGATCTCTTCCGGAGTGAAGCTTCGGTCTCGTTTGAAATCGTAATAAAACCCATCCTCGATGGTGGGCCCTATGGTGACCTGAGTTCCTGGGAAGAGGCTTTGTACTGCCTGCGCCATGAGATGGGCCGTCGAATGGCGTAGCACATCGAGGCCGTCAGGACTATCGATAGACACCCACGCCAAGGAGCAATCGCTATCGAGCCGGCGGCTGAGATCCACGGGACGCCCATCGATCTTGGCGGCAACAATATTGCCGTTAGTCGCAATGGCAGGGGTAATCTCGTCGATGCGTGTGCCGCGTTGAACCTCCACGACTTTGCCGTCCGGTAATGTTACATGAATACTATCCATCGAACTTGTTAACTAATAAATGGTAGGCACGGGCAGGATTGAACTGCCGACCTCTTCCGTGTCAAGGAAGCGCTCTCCCACTGAGCTACGTGCCTTCAAGGCCTGAAAAGCCAGCTCTTTGCCGGTCCCTTTGCGTGGGGCATGTTGAATCGACCATTAGGCCAGTCTCCCTAGGCGGCGCAAGAAATTGATTTTATTACCAATTTTTCTCTCCGCTGTCAACCAAGACCGGTAATCTTTGGCGCTCTGCTCTGTAGCCATACCAGCCCACGGTAAAGATACTGGAGACCCGATACCACCGTCGTAACAGCAGTGGCTGCGATAAGGACATTCCATAAACGACGATCCAGGAAAGTTTCGTCGTGAAGCAACGCCAACGACACGCCCAAGGTAAGAAGCTGCAACATCGTGCTCCACTTGCCAATCGTACTTGGCTTCATCGGCGGTCGCTCTTCAACCAAAAAGTAAATGATCCCATAGCCAATGAGAATCAGGATATCTCGACTTACGACCACCACCGCCAACCACTCGGGAATTCCGTCGATCAGTCCGAGCATGATAAAAGACGTAATCACCAGAAGTTTATCCGCGATCGGATCCAGATAAGCTCCTAAGGCGGTCTGCTGATTCATTAAGCGCGCCGTCAAGCCGTCGAGGAAATCCGTCACGCCGCCAATAATAAAGATAATCAACGCCTCGCCGTAGCGATGGTACGAAAGATAGACCAGGAAAAATGGAATCGTCAGGATCCGAATAAGCGTGAGGAAGTTCGGTAGATTGAGCATCGGCCCCTAACGGCTACGGCAAGGCCTGATTCTTTCGGGCGGCAGCACTTAGCAGTTTACGCATCTGCCCTGCCAATTTCGGAGTCACTAGAGCCGTGACGTGAATCTCATCGTTCTCATAGGTTTCCTTTAGAATCCTGCCGCGTTCCCGCAAAAGCGCGAGCAGCTTGCCTTGCCAAGAAAAAAAACGGGCGCGAAATTGTTCTTTGCCTTGGTCCAATACTCGGCCGATCAGATCCAACAGAGGATCGAGCCCCGCACCGGTCAATGCCGAGATCGGACAGACTCCTTCCACGGCTCGGCCCTTGAGTTGTTGGATCGGGGCCGAAGAAACCATGTCGATCTTGTTCGGCACCAAGATCGATGGAACACCTCCTGCGCCGATTTCCTGCAGCACCTCCTCCACCACCCGGATCTGCTCTTCGAATAGCGGGCTGGCCATATCGACCAGGTGCAAAAGCAGATCAGCGCTCCTTACTTCTTCCAGCGTGCTCTTGAAGGCTTCGATCAACGAGTGGGGAATCTTGTTGATAAAACCTACGGTATCGACGATCATCACCTTGTCGCCGGTGGGCAATCTGAGCGAGCGAATCGTCGGGTCCAACGTCGCGAACAACTTGTCTTCAACCAGAACCCCGGCGCGCGTGAGGGCATTCATTAAGGTCGACTTGCCCGCATTGGTGTATCCCACCAGAGCTACGGTGGCGAACGGGACTTCATCCCGTTCTTTTCGCTGCAGGGTTCGCGTCCGTTCCACCGTTTTCAGACGCCGTTTCAGGTGAGCGATACGCTCTCGAATCCTACGCCGGTCAACTTCCAATTGAGTCTCGCCGGGCCCGCGGGTACCGATGCCGCCGCCCAGTCTTGAAAGGTGGGTCCATTGTCTCGTAAGGCGCGGCAGAAGATATTCCAATTGAGCCAACTCCACTTGAAGTTTTCCCTCATTGCTGCGCGCGCGCTGGGAAAAGATATCAAGAATGAGTTGACTGCGATCGATGACTCGAATCTTAAACGCGGATTCCAGGTTGCGCTGTTGGGCCGGGCTCAGATCCTCATCAACCACGACAAGGTCCGGCTTCAGGTCTTTGAGGGCGAGCTGGATTTCTTCCACTTTGCCGCGGCCGACCAAGGTCGCCGGCGTCACATTGCGGATTTGTTGGCTGAATTTCTGGATGACTTTGCCGCCGGCGGTTTCTGTCAGCCGCTGGAGCTCCTCCAGGCTGTATTCAAGCGGAACCTTTCGGTTGTTCGAGGGCAGCTCGACCCCGACCAGGAGGGCTCTTTCTTCGCGGCGACGCAGATGAGAAGTCGGCTGCTTCAAGATTCCAAGGAATGAAAGCTGACTCGACCGCCGAAGAGACGCTGCACCATTGCTTCAAGTTCGGGTGTCGAGGCGACCCGCACCTGGTCGGGCAGTTCAATGACCGTTTCACCCTTACCGGGAGCAAAGAGATGCAAAGAGACCACGCACGGGCCCTGATGTTCAAGAAGAGTCTCGCGCAATTGTATTAACTCATCGGAAGAAACTTCAGATTCGCGAACGTAGAGGTGAACCCTGTGGAGCCCACCGGGCAAGCCCGGTGCACCAGTTCCGTCGCCCTTCGACTCGCTTCCCTCGCTCAGGACGACCCCTCGACTTCCCGGCGTCATTCCGGCCATCGCCGGGGCCCGAGTCGAGGGATCACCATTGCCGTTGGTCTTGCCATTTGCGCCGCTGTTCATGCGTGCCTTCGAAACCTCCTGGGCGAGGGGTGTGATCTCATTGGCAAAGATCTGCATCCTCTCCTCCCCAACCTCCATGCGTCCCTTCACGAAAATCGGATCATCCGCATTCAAAAGCTCTACGGACTTGCGGTAGACATCCGGCCAGGCAACGACTTCGACAAAGCCGCTCTTGTCTTCCAAATTGAAACTACCGTAACGGTCGCCTTTTTTGGTGTTCCGCAATTTGAGGGCGGACACCACTCCGCCCATTTTTACGTCCCCCGTCGCAGCCTTTTCCTTCAACTCGGCGATCGTCCCGCTGGTGATCTTCTTGATCACTCTGTCGTATTTATCCAGCGGATGGCCGGTAATATAAAACCCAAGCGCCTCCTTCTCGAAAGCTAACGACTGCTGGACAGACCATGCTTCAACTTCTGGATAGATATGACCCGGCTTCTTCGCTGCTTTGTTCTCTCCCCCTAACAAGCCGAAGATATCGATCTGGTTGCTTTGATTGTCGCGTTGAACCGCCTGGCCGATCCGGATCGCTTCGTCCAATGCGGCGAGCATGCGGGCACGGGACATTTGCGTTGAGTCGAAGGCGCCGCACTTGATCAAACTTTCAACCACGCGCCGGTTCACCGCCGCCAAATCGACCCGGCGACAGAAGTCAAATAGCGAATCAAACGGTCCTTCCTTCGCGCGGCTTTCGAGAATGACCTCGACAGCCTTCTCGCCGACATTCTTCACTGCCGCCAGACCGAAGCGGATCTTGTCGCCCACCGGGGTGAAGTGCGCGCGGCTTTCATTGATATCCGGAGCCAGAACTTCAATTTCTTTTCCACGGCACTCGGCGAGATTTTTGATGACCTTGTCCGTATCCCCCATTTCCGAGGTCATCAGTCCAGCCATGAACTCCACTGGATAGTGAGTCTTGAGATAAGCGGTCTGGTAGGAGACCAACGCATAGGCCGCTGAATGGGATTTGTTGAAACCGTAGCGAGCAAAAGTCTCCATCTGGTCGAAGATCTCGGCGGCCCTTTGCGCATCGATCTTTTTCTTTTTTGCTCCTTCAACAAATCGCTCTCTTTGAGCCGCCATCTCCTCGGGATCTTTTTTGCCCATGGCGCGTCGCAGAATATCGGCATCTCCCATGCTATAGCCGCCGAGCACCTGGGCGATCTGCATGACCTGTTCCTGATAAACGATGACCCCGTAGGTATCTTTCAGAATCGGCTCCGACAGAGGATGAAGATACTTGATCTTTTCCTTGCCGTGCTTGCGCTTGATGTATTCTTCCGCCATGCCGCTGTCCAACGGCCCCGGTCGATAGAGCGCCAAAATAGCGACTAGATCTTCGAAGCAGTTGGGGCGGATCTTGACGGTCATCTCACGGATGCCAGTGCTTTCAAGTTGAAACACCCCCGTGGTGTTGCCGTTGCAGAGGAGCCGGTAGGTTTTCTTATCATCGAGAGGGAGATGCTCGAGATCAACCTTCACGTTCCGCGTCGTTTCGATCAGCTTCAAACAGTCATGGATGAGGGTCAGCGTTTTGAGGCCGAGGAAGTCAAACTTGACCAGGCCGATTTTCTCGACACTGCCCATATCGAACTGAGTTACGATCCCGCCTTCTTTATCGACGAACAGTGGCAAATGGTCGACCAGTGGCAGATTCGAAAGCACGACGCCCGCGGCGTGGGTCGAGGCATGACGCGTGAGCCCTTCCAGCCGCAATGCATGATCCATCAGGTTCTTCACCCGCGGATCATTCTTCATCAGATCCTGCAGCCGGGGCTCCATCTTGATGGATTCCGTGAGCGGATAATCGAACCCCTGCTTGGGAGCCGGAATGAGCTTGGCAATCGCGTCGGTCTCAGCGAACGAAAAGCCGAGAGCGCGGCCGACATCTTTGATGGCCGCCTTGGCCTTGAGCGTTCCAAAAGTCGCAATCTGCGCAACCCTATCGGCGCCGTACTTATCCTTAACGTACTGGATCACCTGGGCTCTGCCGCGAATGCAAAAGTCAACGTCGATATCCGGCATGGAGCGCCGCTCGGGATTGAGAAAGCGCTCGAACAGCAGCACGTGGCGGATGGGATCGAGATCGGTAATCTTGAGCGCGTAGGCGACCAGACTACCGGCCGAGGATCCCCTTCCTGGTCCCACGGGAATACCGTTCTTCTTGGCGTAGTTGATAAAATCAGCCACCACCAGAAAATAACCCGGAAACTGCATCCGTTTGATCACGTCCAACTCATAGTTGAGCCGCTCTTCATAGTTCTTTCTGACCGCGGCATCGTTGACGCCCTCAAGCCTCTCCTCGAGGCCGCTGTAGGCTAACTCGTCCAAATAGTCGTCCAAGCTGATCTCTTTGGGTGGCGTGAAGGCGGGAAAGTGATATTTACCAAATTCAATTTCCACATTGCAGCGATCGGCGATCTCCAAGGTCCGCTCCACCGCCTCAGGACAGTAGTCGAACCCTCGCTTTATCTCCTCCGCCGATTTGAGATAGAGCTCGTCGGTTTCCATCTTGAGCCGGTTATCTTCATTGACCGTTTTTCCGGTCTGGACGCAGAGCAACACATCGTGGGCATGAAAATCCGCCCGCTCGCCGTAGTGGCAATCGTTGGTGGCAACGACGGGAATCGACAAATCTTTGGCCAGTTCAACCAGCAGCCGGTTTACTTTCTCCTGCTCCGCCAACTTATTGTCCTGGATCTCGATGTAGTAGCGGTCGTTGAAGATTGAAGCGTAAGTTTCCGCGGCGGCTTTGGCCTTCTCTGTATTGCCCGCCGAAAGCGCCTGGCAAACTTCGCCTTGCAAACAAGCGCTGAGAGCGATGAGCCCGCCGTTGAGTTCGCTGAGCAGCTCCTTGTCGATTCGCGGTTTGTAATAGAACCCCTCCATATAGCCGATGGAAACCAGCTTGCAGAGATTACGGTAACCTTCCCGGTTCATCGCCAGGAGGATGAGATGGTTGTTGTATTCCTTCGGCCCTTTGTCGACGCCTTTCTTCTCGAACCGGCTGGTGGGCGCCACATAGATCTCGCAGCCGATGATCGGCTTGATGCCCTGTTTCATCGCTTCGCGATAAAACTCAATGGCGCCGAACATGTTGCCATGGTCGGTCATGGCCACCGCCGGCTGATTTAGCGATTTGATGCGCTGAAAAAGTTTGTCGACTTTATTGGCGCCATCGAGAAGACTGTATTCGGTGTGACAGTGTAAGTGGACGAAACGGGAATGTTCCATTGAAGCTAGATCATCATTAGCACAAAGATTTTCTTCCCTCAATTAATCTTTTGTAAATC
>JAHKKJ010000486.1 GCA_020027655.1 Deltaproteobacteria bacterium
AGCAAGTGATCAAGGCCTCGGAGGCCAAGAAGCAGCAGCAAATTAACGAGGCCGAAGGTGAAGCGGCCGCCATTCTCGCCATCGCCGAGGCTACGGCCAACGGCATACGCAAAGTCGCCGACGCCATGCAACAGCCGGGCGGATTCGAAGCGGTCCAGTTACGCGTCGCGGATAATTATCTGGCTCAGTTCGGTAAACTCGCCCAGGCAGGTAACACAATGATCTTGCCCGCGACGCTCAGCGACGTCGGTTCAATGATTTCCCTGGCCATGAACGTTATACGGCGCCAGGGAAGCGGAGCGGATGCGCCCAATAAGGCGTAAAGAGCAAAGGGTTGCGTCCGCAGTTCGCGTCCATGAGGCGAGCTGATACCAGCGGCGGTTCGGGACGCACGCCGCATGCACTCATTTCTGGCAGGAAGGACAATAGAAAGCGCTGCGGTTGCCGATGGCAACTCTCTTAATCGGGCTTGGGCAGAGGCGGCACTTCTCTCCGCCACGATCGTAAACCCGCAAATGATTTTGAAACTCGCCGAACTTGTCATCGGCATCGCGATAGTCCGAAAACGACGTCCCACACCAGCGGATCGCCTCATTTAAGACCTCTGGAATCGTCGCCGCAATTTCCTCTATCTTTGCCCGCTTGAGCTTCCAGGAGCGAGTGGTCGGTCGAACACCTACACGGGCGAGGATCTCGTTCGCATAGATGTTGCCGATGCCCGCCACGATCTGCTGGTCGAGCAAGAGATCCCGCATGCGCCGGTCTGAACGCTTCGTGAACGAGTGCAGATAGGAGCCGGTGAATCGGGCATCGAAAGGATCGAGCCCAAGATGTTTCAATTGCGGCAAATCGTAAAGCTTGTTTGCTACGACCACCAGCGATAAACCAAAGCGCCGGGGATCATGATAACGGAGCTCCTGCCCGCTATCGAGACTGACGAGGATGTGGTCATGCTTTTGTTTCGGTGTCTCGGGATCGACATGAACAAGCTTTCCCGACATACCCAGATGGACCAGCCAGACGACGTCACCGCTGAGCGAAATCAAGATGTATTTGGCCATTCGTCCGACTCGAACTATGGTTTTCCCTTCCAAGGACTGGGCTAACTTTCGGTCCACGAGACAGCGGAGGCGCCGCTCTATTACCTTAACGCGTAGGATACGCCGGCTCTCTAGGTGGGGCTGCAACCCGCGGCAGATGGTCTCAACTTCAGGCAACTCGGGCATAGGATTACCGGGATCAGTCGTCAGCTACCCGCAATGGGATTCTTTCAAAGCGCGACTGAGGGCGAGAAATTCTGCGACGCTTAGGGTTTCTCCCCGCCGCACGGGATCAATTCCTTCAAGGCGAAGCACGCTTTCGATCTCGTTTCGATCTCGCTGTAACCAGCTCGTCAGCGCGTTACCTAAGGTCTTGCGCCGGTGGCCGAAAGCTGCACGTACAAGCCCGCGCAGCAAAGGAAGGTCTTTTAAAGGAATCAGTGGCTCTTGGTAAAGATTGATCTTTAGAATCGTCGACCTCACTTTTGGTTTGGGGAAGAATGCCTCCGGCGACACCGATACTCTTTCGGAAATTCGTCCATGGACTTGGCACCAAACAGATAACGTCCCGTAGGCTTTCGTACCCGGACCGCTGCCGATTCTGTCGGCCACTTCTTTCTGCATCATTAAGACCAAAAACGAAAAATGCTCCCGCCAATCGAAGAGACGAAACAAGACCGGAGTGGAGATGCTGTAAGGCAAATTGCCGACCAATTTGACTTTATGTGGCGGTAGAAAATCCTCCGGAGCCACTTTGAGAATGTCATTGTGCATCAGTTGGAAAGCCGGGTGGGAGCCCAGGGAGCTTCGTTTCAAGCGATCGACCAGGGCAGAATCGATTTCGACGGCCCACACCCTTTTTGCTGTGTCCACTAACCGGCGCGTCAAAAACCCCAAACCCGGACCGATCTCAACAATCTCATCCTCGGGAGAAAGATCGAGAAGCCGAAGGATCGACTCGATGATGTTTTCGTGAACAAGAAAGTTCTGCCCCAACCGCTTTCTGGGTCGGAATTCAGATTCTCGGAGCGTCGCGCGCACTTCTTCATAGAGGGTCGTCATTTTGTATCAACCCGAAAATC
The DNA here is from genome assembly GCA_020027655.1 of Deltaproteobacteria bacterium. Lineage (GTDB taxonomy): Bacteria > Desulfobacterota > Binatia > UBA9968 > UBA9968 > DAIRFP01. Next base: position 2,123 of record JAHKKJ010000486.1, read on the forward strand.
GGCGAATTCTGGATCTATACTTATAACGTGAGATCGGCGTCGGCGTTAAGCCTAAAATCGTCTCGGCATCCGCGTTTCAAGGCATGGTAGCCGGCCAAAGCGATCATCGCGCCGTTGTCCGTACAAAGCTTCGGCGAAGGAAAGTAAACTTTTAACCCTTCCGCATCCACCCTCTCCGTCATCTTCTCGCGCAAGCGACTGTTCGCGGCGACGCCGCCGGCAAGCACGATCCGGCTCACGCCATAGGCGATGGCTGCTTTAACCGTGGGCTTGACGAGCATGTCGACGACGGCTTCTTGAAAGCTTGCGGCGATATCTGCTAGGTGATTTTGCCACTCTTCGTTGGTCTGGGACTTTAGATAGTGCCACACGGAAGTCTTGATGCCGCTAAAACTGAATTGATAGGAGCCCATTTTGATCTGCGCGCGCGGAAAGCGGACCGTCTTGGGGTTGCCGCTCTTAGCGAGATCGTCGATGATTCGTCCGCCCGGATACCCCAGTCCCATCATCTTGGCAACCTTGTCATAGGCTTCACCCGCCGCATCGTCGCGGGTGCCGCCAAGGTGCACATACTCACCAATATCTTTAACCCAGTAGAGGAGCGTATGGCCTCCTGAAGCCAGCAACGCAATATACGGAAACGCAACTTCATGCTCAAGTTGAATCGCTAGTAGATGTGCCTCCAGGTGGTTAACGCCGACGTAAGGGATGTGCCAGCGGAACGAGATGCCCTTAATCATCGACAATCCCACCAGCAGAGATCCGACGAGCCCCGGGCCATAGGTCACCGCCATCCCGTCAAGATCTTGCAGCGTGACGCCGGCTTTTTGTAAGGCGCCATCGACGATGGGGAGAATGTTTTGGATGTGCTGGCGCGATGCCAATTCCGGAACCACTCCGCCGTAAGGACTGTGGACCTGATCTTGAGACGAGACGACATTCGCCAAAACCGTGCGCCCATCGCGCAGCACTGCAGCTGCGGTATCGTCACAGGACGTTTCGACACCTAGGATCAACATGCGTGGAAGATACTCAGCGGGAAATTGCCTGGCTCTGTCCTTGGAGCCGCGCTAAAGCATCGGTGGCCGTACGGTTACCGGAATTCAGCCGCAGCGCCTGTGTATAGCTGGCTTCCGCCTTGTCGACCATCCCGAGAGCGCGAAAATTCTCCCCGCGCAACGCGTGCACTTCGGCGAGCCAGAAAGGTTCTCCGCTTAGACGAGATTCCGCAACCTCAAGAAAACTTAGAGATTCCTTGTAACGCCCGAGTCGGTAATGCGCCTTGGCCAAATAAAAGTAACCGTAGGAGTTGGTCGAATCAATCACGATAGTCTTTTCCAAGCGGGACAGAGCTTTCGGGGCGTCGCCGGCTTCGAGAAGTTTCCTACCTTCATCCGTGAGCCGAAGCGACGCAGCGCGTTGCGGCGAGGTCCCTGGGGTGATTTTGGCGAGCAACGAGCTATCATCCGGGAGCGGAGCGGTAGTAGCCTCTGGCGTAACAACCGGTGGTTTGGTCGTTTCTTTAGCGGCCGGGGGTGTGATCGGACTCCTGGCCTTTAGATCTTGTTCCCTGATTTTTGCTTCCTGAGGCAAGGGTGTTCTCGGCGGTTCCTGTTCCGGTGACGGAGGAGCAGGCGGCGAAACTTTAGCGGATGAAGCCGGCGAACTAGTGGACGGGAGAGTTGTCCGGTACATCGGCCGCGGCGCACAACCTTGCATAGCCCCAATGATCCAGGCAAAGGCGAGAATGCGAAATGGCCATTTCAGAAGGCTATTTGTTTTCATGAAAAGTAATCGCCTCAGTCGAACTTTGATGCCTGTGACGCCCCAGGATGCAGTGGGCAAGTCGTCGTTGGTTCGTCACCTTCGAGAAAAGCCTCACGCAAAACATACGAGCAGTTCGGTGTCGCCAGCTGACCGCTCAAGGGGTCAATCTCAACGATCTTGATACCGGGCGGCGGGGCGAAATCGGTTATCGGGGTCCCGGCGGTGGCGAGCTTCATGAATTCTGTCCAGATGGGAAGCGCCGCTTGAGCGCCG
>JAHKKJ010000487.1 GCA_020027655.1 Deltaproteobacteria bacterium
ATGGGCTAGTTCTTGCGCCGGAAGAGATTCCTTTCGAAAGCTCTTAACATTACTCACCACTCCGGCTAATATCCGGCTGAGAGGACGACAAAAATGGTAGACAGGAATCATCTGATCCTCACCGCCGTCGGGCCAGATCAAATTGGCCTCGTCGAAAAAATTTCCGAATTTATTGCGCGTCACGGCTGCAACATCGAGGACAGCAAGATGGCTGTCTTCTGCGGTGAGTTCGCACTGATCATACTGATCAGTGGCGAGAGCGGGAACCTCCACAAGATCGCCAACCACTACCGCGAGCTTGAGATTGAGACTAACTTGGCCATTGCTATCAAGACGCCCACATCCCGAAAGCCCGCGGAATCATTTCTTCCCTACACACTCACAGCATCCTGCATGGACCATCCCGGCATCGTCTATTTAATAACCGGTATTTTGAGCAGCTTCGGTATCAACATCGAATCCATGGAAACAAAAACCTACGCTGCGCCGGTGAGCGGCACACCGATCTTCCGTTTGGAAGCTGATATTTCGGTTCCGACGAAGACCAATATCAATTCTTTGCGGGAACGTTTCGCCGGCATCCAGAGAGAAGAAAACATCGACATTGAGCTTTCCTTAGTCCATGGGGGTGCGACGAAGGGTTAGTTAGAATAGGGATCGAATCCTTACTGGCTGTTGAAAAACTCCGTTCACCCTTCGACGGAGCTCAGGGCGAACGGAATTAGTCCTCAAAAAAATCATAAGTAAACGTCCGTTCATGCTGAGCCCCGTCGAAGCATGAAAAACTGTTTTTCAACAGTCTGCTTAAGTTTGCTTTTGTCTTACGCAAAATCTGCCGGATCAAATACCGATTCCGTAAAACCGTTTTGCATTGGTCGCCAAAATCGCTTCCTTGTCGGCCTGCGTCAGGTCCGCGCGCGCCAGTAGCTCATTAATCTCCTTCCTACATGATTCCGCGCTAAAGCTTTCATGGGGGAAGTCGGTGGCAAATAGAAACGGCTCGTTGCCCGCTTCTTTCACCGCGAAGCCGAGGCCCCTGTCGTCGCAGTCGAAGCCGACAAAAATCCGGCCGGCTTTAACGTGTCTTCTAAAATATTCGCTGGCGGTCACGTCCGGCTTCGAGCTCGGCAGAAACTCGCCATCGACGTCCACTTGCAAGTGGTGTGGATAGGAACGATCCAACCGGTCCATGAAGAACGGGACCCAGGTCGCCCCTCCTTCGAGAAAGCCGACACGGAGCTTGGGAAAGCGATCGAACACACCATAAGACAACATACCGGCCGCCTGCGCCATAATGCCGAACGGATGACCCAAGGCGTGGACAGGATAATAAACGCCGATGGTATCCATACCCAAATGATGGAGGCAGCCCACGTGCACCGCCAACGGACACCCGAGTTTCTCCGCTTCTTCATAGATGGGCCAATAAATCTTCGATCCCAAGTGGCCTTTAATACCCTCGCCGTTGGATGGAAGCATCGCTCCAACCATACCGAGCTCTTTGATCGCCCGGCGCAGCTCGTTGACCGCTGCTTGCGGATCTTGAATAGGGATCAGAGCCATCCCTTTGATTCTTGAACTGACATTGGTAAATTTCTCGTACAACCAGTTGTTGTACGCCCGGCAGGCGGCTACCGCCCAGTCTTCGGAGATGATGCGGCCGACAGCCAGCCCCGCGGTCGGATAGACGACCGTCCAATCAATGCCCGTATCGTCCATAAATTCCGTCCACTCTTTTGGCCCAACGGTTCCCGTTCTCGATCGACGCTCGCCCCCTTCGAGAAAGTGGAAGTGAATATGGTCGAAAGCTGGAAACACTTGTGTGCGATTTCCCGGCGGCATATATTTTGAGATTTCGTCCATGCAAGGCCGGTCGTTCACATGTCCATCCGCATCGATGATCTGCATGATCTTTCTTCCTTTCGAGCAGTTTCTGACAGCGCTATAACAAGCGCTTTCCGCGCCTGTCAAGCATAGGCATTGACCCTAAAAACCTTGCTGTGTTAGGAGAAGGTCGCATAGATTGAACCTTGTGAAGCCATACTCCGTGTTATGATTTTGAGCCAAATAGACTGGAGGCTATGATGCAAAACGTCAACATTCGCGTGGCAGCTTCGCTTGCGGTCTTTCTGTTGGCGGTTGCCGCTTCATTTAGCCCCGCTTACTCCCAGACGCTGGATAAAATGCGCCTCGGTTATAGCGGTACGGGCCTCAACAATTACGTTCTAGAGATGGGCCGTCGAGCGGGAATATTCCGCAGGAACGGCCTCGACCTCGAGGTCGTGTACGTTAACAGCGGATCGTTGCTCAACCAGGCGCTCATCGCCGGCACCTTCGACGTCTCTTTTTCCCAGGGCTCCGAGGCGATGTTAGCGAAACTCCGCGGCGCCGACATGCGCATTACGGCAGTGGTCGCGAATCGATTCAACCATGTCTATCTAACGGCCCCATCGATCACTTCGATCAAGCAACTGAAGGGCAAGAAAGTTGCGGTCAGCCGCTTCGGCTCCGGTTCTCACTTCCAAAGCAACCTTGCGCTCAAGGAGGGCGGCTTGGACCCGGACAAGGATGTGACGGTTCTGCAAATCGGTAACTCTGGCGCACGCATGGCGGCCATCCTGAGTGGAACCGTGGACGGCACCATAATGGCCGCTGACTTCGTTCCTCGGGCGAAGAAAGAAGGATTTAACGTCGTAGCGGACCTCGCCGACTCCAAGATCGATTACCCATTTCTTTCCTTGAACATGATGGGCAATTACATCGAGCGAAATCCGAAGATGGTGAAAGCGCTCATCAAGAGCATGTCCGAATCGATCCGTGCGCTGCAGACTGATCAGCCGGCGGCGAAAGCGGTCGTGCGAACCGTTCTCAGAACCGAGGATGTCGAAACTGTCGACTACGCCACGATGCGCAGCATACAGGTGCTAGCGCGCCGCCCTTTTCCCACGGCCGCGGGAATCCAGACGGTGTTGGACGAGTTCGATAAAGAGCCGAAGGCCAAGTCCAGCAAGTTCGAAGACTTCGTCGATCTACGCGCCTTGAGAGAGTTGGAGCGAGAGGGCGCGTTTAAGTGACGGAAAAGCCGCAACCGAATTGGGATCCTTCAGGGGTTTGGAGCGGGTAAAGAGCGAACCTGTAGTGACCTAAATCCGTTCGCCCTGAGCACGTCGAAGGGCTCTGGAAAGCTGGATCGGTTAGACTTTGGATATCACCCTTCGAGAAACTCAGGGTGACCGGTTCGATGTTACGCACTCTAAAGTCGAAAGAGCCAAAATTGCGCGGTGGCTAATCTCTCCTTGTCCGATCCATGAGCCGCAATATTCTTGCTTTACTTCTTCCCAATAGCCGCGGGATTGAGCACATGGTTGGGCTTGCCGGCGGCGTAAGCGAGAATATCCTCGACCACCACGGCATAGTATTCTTCATAGCTTTCGCGCGTCACGTAACCGAGATGCGGCGTGCAGATGACATTATCCATCTTGACCAGCGGATGATCGGCGCCGATTACCGGTTCTTCTTCGTAAACATCTACCGCGGCCATGCCCGGACGGCCAGCTCTGAGCGCATCGGCCAGGGCATCTTTCGCGATCAGCCCCGCCCGGCTAGGGTTCACGATCAACGCCGTTGGTTTCATGCGCGCCAGATCGTCGCGCGTCACGATGCCGCGGGTATCTTTGTTGAGTGGCAGATGCAGGCTCAAGATATCCGCCATGGCGAAAAACTCCTCCCGGCTCTTGGCAACTTCAAAGCCAGCGGCTCTGGCGCGGCCGGTCGAACCTTCGCGCCCCCAACAAACGACTCGCGCGTTGAACGCTCTGCCGACGCCGGCGACGATACTGCCGATTTTTCCGTAGGCATAAATGCCCAGCGTTTTACCGTTGATGCCAATGCCGAGCGTCGATTGCCACTGACCTTCCTTGAGCCGCCTCACTTCGTGGGGCAAGTTCCGCAACGCCGAAAGGATCAGGTCCCAAGTTAACTCAGCCGTAGCGTTCGAATTACCGGAGCCGCCTGCCGACACGATGATTCCCTTTTCCGTGCAAGCTTCCAGGTCGACGTGCGTCGCCGCCCGCCCGGTTTGGCCGATGAGCTTGAGCTTGGGCAACCGCTCGATCACAGCACGAGGGAACGCCGAGCGCTGCTGG
>JAHKKJ010000488.1 GCA_020027655.1 Deltaproteobacteria bacterium
GCGGGTTACGCGCTGCCCATGACCGTCAACCAGCAGGCCCAGCTACCTTTGGGATTCGGGCTCGTGGGCCAATGCGCGGTGGAGAAAAGGCGCATCCTACTCCAAGAGGTGCCTAGCGACTATGTGCGCATCAGCTCCGGTCTGGGCGAATCTCGCCCGCGAAGCCTCATCGTTTTGCCGGTGCTCTTTGAGGGACAGACCAAGGCCGTGGTCGAACTGGCCTCTTTGGCGGAGTTTACCCCCACGCATCTGACCTTTCTCTCTCAGTTAACTGAAAGTATCGGCATCGTGCTCAACACCATCGAGGCGACGATGCGCACCGAAGGCCTGCTGCAACAGTCGCAGCAACTGGCCACCGAGCTGCAAGCGCAGCAAAAGGAGCTGCAGCAGACCAACGAGGAGCTGGGAAACAAAGCCCAACAGCTCGCCCAGCAAAACGCCGAGGTCGAGCGCACCAATCGCGAAATCGAACAGGCCCGCCATGCACTCGAGGAAAAGGCCGCCGAGCTGGCGCTGGCTTCCAAATACAAATCGGAATTCCTGGCCAACATGTCGCATGAGCTGCGCACGCCGCTCAACAGCATTTTGATCCTGGCGCAGCAGATGGCGGCCAACCCTGAGGGCAATCTGAATCCCAAGCAGGTTGAGTTCTCGAAGAATATCCATGCCGCCGGCGCCGATCTTTTGAATCTCATCAGCGACATTCTCGATCTATCCAAGATCGAGTCCGGCACCGTCACCGTGGAGCCGGAAGAAGTGTCGTTCGCGCGATTGAGGGACGCCGTGGAACGAAGCTTTCGCCACGTCGCCGAAGCGAAGCATCTGTCCTTCGATATTGAAATGGACCCCGAGCTTCCCCGCAGCATGACGACGGATATCAAACGGCTCCAACAGGTCCTCAAGAATTTACTTTCTAACGCTTTCAAGTTCACTTCACACGGCGGCGTTACGTTCCGCATTAGCATTGCATCAACCGGCTGGGGCTACGATCATGCTTTGCTTAAGCGCGCGTCGCGCGTTCTTGCCCTTGAGGTTAGCGATACCGGTATCGGCATTGCGCCGGACAAACAAAAAATTATCTTCGAGGCGTTTCACCAAGCCGACGCGGGTACAAGCCGGCGCTTTGGCGGCACCGGTCTCGGCCTGGCGATCAGCCGGGAGTTGGCGACTCTTCTGGGAGGAGAAATCCGTCTCTCCAGCATGCCGAACGAAGGGAGCATCTTCACCCTATATTTGCCGGAAACCTACTTGGGCACCGTGGTGACTGCATTAACCGATGCCCGCCCGGCGGTCATTCCAGCGCCGTTGATCGTGCAACAGGCGCAGAAAGTGGAAGCGATCGATGATGACCGCGAATCCGTGTTGCCCGGTGATCCGGTTGTTCTCATTGTCGAGGACGATCCCCATTTCGGCCGGGTCCTGTTGAACATGGTGCGAGACAAAGGATTCAAAGGCGTGGTCACCACCCACGGCAGTCACGCTCGGTCGCTGACCCGCCAATTTAATCCGCTGGCGATCATGTTGGATATTTTTCTGCCGGACATGCTCGGATGGACCGTGTTGAATCATCTGAAGCAAGATCCGGCCACCCGCCACATTCCAGTGCAGGTCATCAGCGTGGAAGACGAGCGCATGCAAGGATTGGGGCACGGCGCGTTCAATTACTTGATCAAACCGGCCACAACCGACGAATTGAAGAAGGCCTTCGATAGGGTCCTGGATTACGCTCAATCCCGCCACCGCCGCCTGCTCGTCGTTGAGGACAACGAGATCGAGCGTCAGAGCATCGTCGAGCTGCTCGACAATGCCGGCGTCGAGATCGCGACGGCAGGAAGCGGCGCCGAGGCGTGGGACGCCCTGCACGCGCAAAGGTTCGACTGCATCGTGCTCGATCTGCGCCTGCCGGACATTTCCGGGTTCGAATTGCTGGAACGCATCCGCCAGGATTCAGAGCTCTGCGAATTGCCCATCGTGGTGTTTACCGGCAAAGACCTGACCGAGGAGGATGAGATTCGCCTGATTCAGATGGCGGAAAGCGTCGTGCTCAAAGGGGTACAATCTCCCGAGCGCCTCCTGGATGAGACGGCTTTGTTCCTGCACCTCTTGGCTTCTGAGCTCCCGCCAAACAAACGAGAGATGTTGGAGCGCCTGCGCCAATCCGACGAAGCGTTGCGCGGCAGAAAAGTGCTCGTGGTGGACGATGATGTGCGTAACATCTTTGCTTTGACCAGCCTGCTCGAACAGCACGCCATGCAAGTGGTGAGCGCTGAGACCGGAACCGAAGCTATTTCACTGCTCGACCATGATGACGATATCGATGCGGTGCTCATGGACATCATGATGCCGGAGATGGACGGCTATGAAACCATCCGCAAAATCCGCGGCAACAGCCGGCACCGACTCATGCCGATACTGGCCCTGACGGCAAAAGCCATGAAAGGCGATCGCGAGAAATGCCTCGAAGCCGGCGCATCGGATTATATTGCCAAGCCCGTGAACACGGATGAGCTGCTTGCGCTCTTACGCATCTGGCTCTTCGGCAAACAGAAAAGCTCCAGAGCGCGTCATGAACAACGACTGCACAGCTAATATTCTCATCGTCGACGACGACGTGAAATCACTCACGGCCATGGAGGCCCTTTTGGCGGGTCCGGGACGCGAGATCATAAAGGCTGCGTCCGGGGCCGACGCCCTGCGTTGCCTCTTACGCCGGGACTTTGCGCTGATTTTACTGGACGTACGTATCCCCGACATGGACGGATTCGAAACGGCGACTCTCATTCGCCAACGCGAGCGCTCTCGATACACTCCGATCATTTTTATTTCGGCAATGGACACCCTGGAGTCGGATGTATTCAGAGGCGTCGCCAGCGGAGCTGTGGATTATCTTTTCAAACCGGTGGTGCCTCAAATTTTGCAGGCCAAAGTTTCGGTTTTTGTCGATCTATTTCAAATGAACGAGCGGTTAAAGCAACAAGCCGTACGGCAAAGCGAGGAACGATTCCGCTTGATAGTGGAAAGCTTGCAGGACTATGCCGTGTTTATGATGAATCCGGAAGGCCGGGTGACGCTCTGGAATCGAGGAGCCGAACAGATGTGGGGATGGGAACAGAACGAAGTCTTGGGCCAGTCTTTTGCGCGCTTTTATTCAGCCGAGGATCAGGCCGCCAACCAACCTGATCACGCTCTGCCGCAGACGATAGCTCACGGCCGCCATGAGGAGGAAGGATGGCGCCACCGAAAGGACGGGTCACGATTTTGGGCCAATGTGGTCTATACCACTGTCCAGGACGATAACGGAGATCTGATCGGTTTCTCCGCCGTCACTCGCGATTTAACCGACCGCAAGCGCGCTGAAGATGAGCTGCAAAGACTCAACGCGGAGATGCAAAAGCACATCGCGGAGCAAACCGAAGAGCTGATTCGCACGATCGCGCAGCGGGAAAGACTGCACGAAGAGCTTTTGCAGGCGCAAAAAATGGAAAGTATCGGGACTCTCGCCGGGGGTATTGCCCACGACTTCAATAATCTTCTTAACGTCATTCTGGGATACGCGTCTTTGCTTGAGCAATCAGCGACTTCTAACCAAATCTCCGCCGGTGTCGATGTCATCAAAGAAACGGTAACGCGGGGTAGCTCTTTGGTCCGACAACTGCTCGCGGTGGCGCGCAAAAGCGAGACGCAGTTTGAGCGGACCGAAATCAATGGCTTGCTGCAGGGCTTGCAGGCCCTGCTTCAAGAGACATTTCCTAAGACGATTGACGTTTTCGTACGTTTGGAGCCTAATCTGCCGGCGTTGATGGCCGATCCGAATCAGATCCATCAAGCCATGCTTAATTTGTGCCTGAATTCCCGCGATGCGATGCCCGAAGGTGGAGAGCTGCTGCTCAAGACAGGAACCATCAGCGGGATCGACTTGCGACAGCATTTTCAAGAAGCACGCCAGGCACAATACGTGCGGATCAGCGTGACGGATACCGGGCACGGTCTAGACAAGGCGATCAAAAATCGCGTTTTTGAACCGTTCTTCACGACCAAATCCCAAGGACAGGGAAGCGGCCTTGGGCTCTCGGTGGTTTACGGCATCGTTACCAACCACAACGGGTTCATCGATATGGCGAGCGAGCCGGGCCACGGCACG
>JAHKKJ010000076.1 GCA_020027655.1 Deltaproteobacteria bacterium
AACCTGAAACCTGAAACCTGAAACCTGAAACCTGAAACCTGAAACCTGAAACCTGAAACTCTTCCCGCTACTGGCTTGGTTTTTCATCCGGCCTCGGCGTGTTCGCCGGTGTATACGCTCCCATCGCCAGGCTCACAACGCAACCGAGGATCATCAACGCAAATGCGGTTAAGAAGGCGTACCAGATGGAGTCGGCGAGTAAGTCAATAAGCTTCGGTAAGATCTCCTGAGGGATCAATGCCCGAGTAGCGGGCTCCAGCAAATTCTGCGGATTGGCGATCTTGTCACGCAGGGTTGCGGACAGGCCGCCGCCGACTTTCGCGAGCCCTTGCTGCATATGGTTGAGTAAAACTGTTCCCATGAGACTAATGCAAAAGGCCCCGCCGAATGTCCTGAACAGCATAAGCGTCGAAGTGGCCACGCCGATTCGTCGAATCGGCACTGCACTCTGCGCCGAAACTAGAGTCGTCAGATTCGCCATCCCCATTCCCACGCCGATCAGCAAACTGGCAACCAATACCAAGAAAAGAGCGAGAGGTTCGCCGGTCATCACGAAGATACCGAATCCGACAGCCATGCAGGCCATTCCCGCGGCGGCGACGCTGCGGTAACCCAATCGATCAATTCCGTGACCCGCAATCAGGCTGCCGGCCGTCCAGCCGAGGCTCAAAAGCAGAAGAATCATTCCGGCGCCCGACGCGCTCATGCCGAGCACGCCTTGGAGGTAGAGCGGCAGATAACTGATCGCGCCAAATACACCCATGGCGGCCAAGGTCGAGACAATTGTCGAAGTCCGATAAAGCTTTAACGGAAAAAGGTCGAGGGGGATGATGGGCTCTTCCGCGCGCCGTTCGATAAAATAAAAAACCACAAGAACCACGAGAGACAGCGCGAGGATTGACAGAAGCTCCCGGTTGAACGGCTGGCGGTCGTGGGCGCTGTGCGCGAGCGCGTAGAACATCAACAGCAAACTCACGAGAAGCGTCGCGCCGCCCAGGAGATCCAACTTCGGCGTGTGCCGTTCAGCCCTTTCTTCCTTGAGGCCGACGATAATCAGCCCGATCGAAATGGCGGTTATCGGAAGATTTACGAAAAAGACCCAGCGCCAGCTGGTGTGCTCGACGATGAGTCCGCCGGCCAGCGGACCAAGGATCGATGAGATCCCCCAAATGCTGCTGATGATTCCCTGCATCTTGGCCCGTTGCTCCGGAGGAAACAGAACACCGACCACGATGAAGGCCAAGGCATAGATCGCGCCGCCGCCCAAACCTTGAATGGCGCGAAAAAAAACCAGCATCTCCATGCTTTGAGCCGCGCCGCACAATGTCGATCCAAGCACAAAAATGCCGATGCCGATGAGCATCAAACCCCGGTGGCTGAATAGATCTGCCAACTTGCCGAAGAGCGGGGTTGTTAACGCTGACGTCAGCATGTAAATCGAAAAAACCCAGCTGTATAGCTCGAGCCCGCCGAGCCTGGCGACGATGGTCGGCATCGATGTGCTGACGATGGTGGCATCGACGGCGTAGAGAAAGATCACCAGCATGACACCCGTGACGGCCAGGTTGCGTTTTGAATGAGTGGTTTGCGAGGATTGTAAAAAATTCATGTTGAGGGCCAAATAAATTTGGCATGAAAAGTTTAACTCTTGACTTGAACTACTTCGCGACCGGAGTCAAGCAATGGTTTCGAACGAGAAAAGCTGACTGTTTCCGTCCACAACGGTTTTGGCAGCTTGCGCAAATTTTCTAAGCGTTATTCATCATGGATCCAGCACTGGACAAAAGACTTTCTCGCCACGCAGTGATTCATGATCTTACACTCGCCTGCCGAACATGAAAATGCAGAGCTTCGTCATGCCGGCATGGATGGCCGGCATCCAGGCCCGCAGGATGCGTCCGGACACATCCATGTTAACCTGGGTCCCGGCAGTCCATGCCGGGACGACGAGTCTTGTGTTTACGTAACTCACACGAATCTCATGGCGATAGTCCACCACTCCAACCAAATCTTCAAAGGAGATCGCGAAAGCAACAAAGTCGGGCGGGTTTGAAACCCGCCCCGACATTTTTTTGCGACTTTTGCGCTCTTTGCGGTAAAATTTTTATTATCTCGTGCTCTTCGTGCCAGCCGACAGCTTTCCGCGGCCCACCGTTTCCCCGACTGAAAAGGCGAGCAGTGCGGCGGTAACGAGGGCGCAGAGAGCGAACAAAGCGAACGCGACGCTGTAACCGATTTGCTCCGATACCAAGGCAAAAAGTGCCGGACTGACGAGGCTCCCGATCTCGCCCACGAGACGCCAAAAGCCGAAGAACCGTCCCCGCGCAACCGCAGGAGCCATGTCCGAGCCCAGTACCTGCATGCTGCCGGCGGTGACGCTCTGGCCGCCTTGAATCCAAAGAAAGCCCGCGATGAAGCTGGGAAGGCTCCAGTACCATTGCGCGCTCGATGCAAGAAACATGAGACCGAGAGCGATAAAGACAAACCCGGGCACCATCGTCGTTTTGCGTCCGAAGCGGTCCATCAAATAGCCGCAGGAAAGTGTAATCGGGATGCCCACGATGCTGGCGGTCGTCGCCAGTCCTCCCAATAATTGAGGCTCCGCGTCATAAGCATAGGCGGCGTAAAGCAACAGGGTGCCTCCCCACAGTACGCCTCGAGTCATGGATGCGAAAAACTGGGCGGACAAAAAGCCGAGATACCTGGCCTCCAGCATCATCGCCAGCAGCGCCCTCGTGTCGAGCTGATCCTCTTTGTTCTTAGAAGATGCTTTGTTTTCACTTGGCGCTGACTCTCGCACCAGAAAGAAGCTCGGCACAATGGCGAGAAACGCCAGCGCTCCATGGACGACAAACGGCATGCGGATGCTCCATGTGGCGAGTATTCCGCCAATCGCCGGTCCCAGCAGCCTGCCAGCGCCTTCGGTGCCCACCATACCGCTCATCTGCCGGCCGCGTTGGTGACTTTTACTGACGTCCGCAATGATTGCTAGCCGGGCTTGCCGCCACATTTCCATCGCCGCGCCGCCGAGAAAGCGATAGCAGAGAAGCTCGGGAAAGCTGTGGGCTACGGCGGTAAGGAAAGATGAGGCCGCCATCAGCAGCGGACCGGCAAAGAGCATGGGCCGGCGCCCTAAATGATCGACAAGAAAACCTGTGGGCACCGCCGCGACCAATCCCCCGAGCGCATGGAAAACAATGACGAGCGAAGCAACGGCGAACCCGGTATCAAATGACTTGGCAAACACCGGAATCGCAGGTGTCGCGATGCTGTAGCCCAGGGAGAGAATAAACGCCGGGAAATATAGTGTCAGGACCTGATAAGAGGAAAGGACCCCGCCGGTTTCAATCTTCTGTGAATCGCTGAGTTTCTCCATACCGGAACGCGAGGCTCTTCCCGATATGAAACAATGCGCGGGAAAGCTTCGTTGATTTTCCCTTTCGCTTGATGCGCTACAGCGCCGGACACCAAGGGTTCCGAGTTAGAGTCTGCGCCGCTCGCAGAGATTCACGAGCGCGGTTCCACTCCGCTAAGTCCATGCTCCGATTCATACGACGCGTACCGCGTCGCGCTCGACCGCTTTACGGAAAGTCGACCCGCTTCGCCTTCGGCTTTCCCATTCTTCTTGGGTGTACGCGAAAATAGACGGCAAGACGTCCGTTTTTGCAGCGAGCAGATAACCGATCCATCGCAGCTCTCTCTTCAGCGCCCTGGCGTCATCCTTGACGATCAAAAGCACGTCGAGATCACTATCGGCACGAGCTTGACCTCTCGCCTTCGAGCCATAGATGAGCATCTCTTGAACGGCCTCGGGATGTTTCTTATTTAGAGCCTCGCGATAAGCGGCAAGCCACGTTTGTTCTTCCGCCGTAAGTTGGAGCATTGGCTTATCTAACCTCCCTTCCCGCATCACTCCCGTTTGTCAATTGTAACGGTTTACTTTGATCGCTGCTCATTGAATCAACTCTATCTGCCTTTTCGGCGGCGGCTTCGGAAGTTTTTCCACCTGCAGGCCGTAGTCGTCCTTAGCCTCTTCGATCAATTTGGCGTCAAGTATTTCCTTGATCAAGGCTTCGCCCCGTTCTCGCGCAGGATTCTGTCCATCCCATTCAAGCGACGGCGACAAAGAATCGTCGTAGCGATATTTCTTCGGCAGCTTCTTCTTAAACTGCGCCTGGGTCCCCACATCCGGCCGCATCAAGCTTTCGGATTCCGGATGTCTGTAGTTGTTGGCTACTTTAGTTTTACTTGTCTTCGTTCGCGGTTTGCTTTTTGCCATGCGGGTTCCGCCTTTTGGAAGGACGACTGGAAAGTTTGCAGATTCTACGCGATTCGGCAGTGGAAGGGCAAGGCAAAATAGACAAGCAAAATAAAACAAGCGGCCTTGGGGCGAGCGAGTAGTGCCGCCACGCCGAGAACGGCTGGGTTGAAGGATTTCGCCTGCCGGGCTATAGGGGAGATCGAGAGGTGACAGCCATGCAGCGGTTAGCAGAAATTCCTTTTCCTGAAGTAGAACGCATAGCACGTACCGGACGTGCGCTCGTGATTTTGCCGGTGGGAGTTGTCGAAGAGCACGGTGCGCACCTGCCGCTGGGACTCGATTCGTTTGCCGCGGAGGTATACGCAGAAGCCGCTGCGCCCCATCTGGAGGAGAAAGGCTATGAAGTCGCCATAGCGCCGACGATCTCTTATGGCGTGGCACGGGCGGCTATAGACTTTCCCGGAACGCTGTCGCTGGAACCAGAAACGCTTAGAGCGTTGGTGGTGGATATCGGGCGTTCGCTCGCGCGGCACCGGCTCCATCGGCTGGTGATTCTCAACGGCCATCGGGATCTCAGCCATATGAAAGCTCTGGACGAGGCGCGCGCGATGTTAATTGAAGAAAAAACCGCTCAGGTTCTCTGCGTCGGTTTCACCAACGATCCGGATTTGACAGCTGCCTGTTATCGCGAAGGGGTCCCTGAATTGTCCCGCAGTGTTCGGCCGGATCGCGAGGGACATGGTGGGGAGTGGGAGACTTCGCTGGCGCTATACTCGTTCCCGGATTTGGTAAAGCAAAAAATTGCCGCGACACTCGAACCGAACTTCAATTACGACGTGGATGCCTTTCGCGGTGAAACCCAGGACTACTGGAGTCTTAGCGGTGGACGCGGTTATTTCGGATCACCGCAATCGGGCAGCGCGGAAACCGGAAAGAAGATCGTAGCGATTCGAGGCCGCAACATCGCGCAGGTGATTCTACACGCCTGGGGACCCGCAAAGTAAAGGAATTCGCAATCGCTTTTCCGCAAAGAGACAGCTAAAAAGTTCACAAATTCGGCGTTTCATTATCGGTTTTTCGTGCTTTGTTTTCGATTTCGATGCTTTGTATAGTATGAAATGCAATGCGCGACCATGGCTCTCAAGCTCAAAAAAGGCCGTTGATGGACGAAGCTTTTCGTGACACCGCTTCTGCCCTTGTTGCGATCAGCCGAAGTTTCTATGCCCGGGGGTGGGCTCTAGGAACCAGTGGAAATTTTAGCGCTGTGCTCAGCCAAGACCCGTTGCGTCTTGCCATCACTCCAAGCGGTGCTGACAAAGGCGAACTGAACGCCGAACGAATCCTGACAATCGGGCCGGAGATTAATGAGACTGACGATCTGAACGAAAAGCCGTCAGCGGAAGCATTACTGCATATCACGGTGGTGCTTGCGCGCGGCGCCGGGGCAGTCTTTCATACGCACTCTGTTTGGAGCACGATACTTTCGAGCGTTCACGCTCCTGCCGGGGGAGTGATGATCGAGGGCTTCGAAATGCTAAAAGGACTTGAAGGGGTCAAGAGTCACGAGCATCGCGAATGGCTGCCGATTATCGAAAATTCACAGGATATGCCGGCGCTCGCAGAAAGTGTGTCGCACACTCTGAAAAAGCATCCAGACTCGCACGGGTTTCTCTTAAAACAGCATGGACTCTACACGTGGGGTGGAAATCTTGCGCAGGCGAAACGGCATGTGGAGATTTTGGAATTTCTCTTAGAAACGCTGAGTCGCTTGCGCGTGGTGGAGCCGAAGATTTGATTCAATTATGCTCACTGAACGACTCATCTCAATAAGAAGGAGTTGAGAGTATGGCAATAGTGAAAATCATTGATGAAAACAGGACAGTGACGGATCGGCAATCGGTCGCCGAATATCTCATGGCGCGCGGGGTTCGCTGTGAGCATTGGACGCCCGCGCATCCCGTCGAAGCGGACTCCCCAGCAGAAGAAATCCTGAAAGCCTATGCAAGGGAAATTGAAAGACTTAAAGCTTTGGGGGGATACGTGACTGCCGATGTGATCGATGTTAATGCTCAGACTCCGGGGCTTGATTCGATGCTCGCAAAGTTCAATCGTGAACATTGGCACGAGGAAGATGAAGTCCGCTTCATCATACACGGCCACGGGCTATTTCATATTCGGCCTGAAGAAAGCCGGGTCGTTCCTATCGAGGTGGAGGCGGGCGACTTAATTCTTTTGCCCAAGGGGATGTGGCACTGGTTCGATCTTTGCGCCGATCGACAGATTCGCGCGATCCGTCTGTTCCAAAACTCGTCCGGTTGGACACCCTATTATACCGAGAGTGGGGTCGATAGAAATTTCCAACCGATGTGCTTTGGACCTTCGTACATTGCTCCTCAAGTTTGACGCGCACGGTGACTTTCAATCTTTCCGCCAGTTCGGTGCAGGGAATTCTGTTGGACATCGAAGGAACGACCTCGCCGATGGATTTCGTTTACCAAGTGCTTTTTCCATTCGTGCGTGTGCACCTTACGGATTATCTCAGACACAATGCCGGCTCTGAAGAATTGCAGCGCGATCTGTCGATGCTGCGCGAAGAGCATCTAAAGGACCTGGAACACGCACTGGCTCCACCGGAATGGGCAGATGCCCATCTGGATGCGCAAATCGAATCCGTTGCCCATTATGTTTTCTGGTTAATGGATCGTGATCGTAAGTCCACGGGACTGAAGTCGCTGCAAGGGAAAATCTGGCAACAGGGATATGTAACAGGCGAGCTGAAAAGCCAAGTATTCCAAGATATACCAGCTGCTTTCGAATACTGGAAAAATAAAAATCTCGACGTCCGAATCTTTTCATCGGGCAGCGTATTGGCGCAAAGACTTCTCTTTGCTAACACCGAAGTCGGGGACTTGACCTGTTTCCTGGGGGGATATTTTGACACAAACATAGGGCCGAAAACTGACCATGAGAGCTATCGCCACATCGCCAACGAATTTCATTTGCCGGCCGCAAAGGTGCTTTTCATTTCCGACATGACCGCAGAGCTCGACGCAGCTAAACGTGCAGGGATGCAGACATTGCTATGTGTGAGACCGGGTAATCTTCCTCAGCCGGAGAAGCACGGCCACAGGGTTATTCGTAGTTTTAGCGAAATCGTCTCATAAGCAAACCGATGGACCAGGAATTATAATACTTCAAAGGAGCAAACGCGTTTGCAACGGTGCATGGGCGAAGAGTAAAGTCGCTGTAATCGGTTATGAAAGGAGGAAACTATGGCTTTCAAAATTAATCATCTGCATCTCAAGACACCGGATCCACAGAAGACGGTGGACTGGTATGTCAAGTACGTGGGTGCCAAGATCGCTTCCGAGCGCACGGCGCCGAACGGCCGGAAGACCTTTCGCCTTAACTTGCACGGCGTCGAGCTGAACGTGACGGAATTTCTGGAAGAGCAGAAGTTGGGGCAGTTCTACGGCCTCGAGCACGTCGCCATCGATACCGACAACTTCGCCGGTGAGGTGGCGAAGATCAAGGCCGCCGGCATCAAGATACTTGAAGAACGGGTGTTGCCCGACGGGCGCAAGGTGTGCTTCTTCGAGGGGCCGGAAGGCGTGCGGCTCGAATTTCTTGAAATGCGTTAGAGGCCGTTGAAAAAAGAAATTCTCACCGCAAAGAACGCATAGAACACACAAGAGAACCCACCGCGGAGGCGCGGAGGACATAGTACAGAGTAAAGAGTTCTTGATCGAGAAATACTTCGATCTCTATGAACTCTGCGTCTCTGCGGTGAAGCAGTCGCTACTTTTCTTGCAGCGCTCGTTTTAGCGGTCCGTTTTCCCGAAACGGTTCAGGCCAGCGGAGGTATTCCTTGAACTCAGGGCGGGTTCTGATCAAATCCTTGACTACGTTTTCAATTCCCTTGTCCGGTACAAAAGGAGCCGGCTTGAAGATGCGTGCGTAAGCGCTGACCGACTTTTTAACGATCACCGCATCCTTTTCCCTGAGCCATTTAGAAAAGGATTTTTCGGCGAACTGGTGATCTTTTTTGATCAAGTGAATACCCGCAACATAGGCCCTGAGGAAGTCCTCGGTTATCTTCGGCTCGGCTCTGATGAAAGCCCGGCTGCTGGTGACGCATGAGGAGGGGTAAACAAGATCGGTGTTGCTCAAATCGACAAGTACCGGCCAGCCGCGCTCCAAGAAGGGAATCGCGTAACGCGTGGTAAGGGCCGCCGCCGCAATTCGCCCCACCTCCAGCGCCGCGACCATCTCCGGGCCGGCTCCCAGTTGTAAGACCGTCATGTCTTTGTCGGGATTCAGCCCGACGTGCTGCAGTGCCGCTCTCAGGTAGAAATGAGTCGTCGAGCCGTAACGTGTCACAGCGCTCGCCTGGCCTTTGAGCTCCGCAGCGGACTTGATCTCGGGCCGGGTAATCAAGTACACGGGGTCCGCGGCCACGGGACAGGCCAACAGCGCCACGTCGCCACCCGCTGCGCGGGCCGCGACAACGGATTCCGCGCCCACGCCGGAAAACGGCAGATCGCCGGTTATGATGGCCAACGTGATGAGTGAGCCGCCGCGAATCTGTACCGGCTCGACGTTGAAGCCGTATTTCTCGAAATAACCGGCGTCTTTCGCAACCCACACGGGAAGATGCGCAGGCGACGCAGAGGTGCCATAGAGGATGCGTCTAAGTTCCTGAGTGTGCGCTGGCTGCTGTGGCAGGCAGAACGCGCAGAGGGCCGCGATGATCAATAGGAGATGCTGACGCATCATTGTCGTGATAGGGCTCGGTCTAATGGCACGTTATCACGAAACAGCTCCGGTCGACCAATAAATTCTTTGGACACACTACGACGGCTTGCCAAGTCCTTCACCACGTTTTCGATGCCTTTATCCGGCACATAGGGCGGCGATTTGAAGATGCGCCCATGAATTTCCAGTGACTTGGTCACAACGTAAGGATCGGTCTCCCGCGTCCATTTCACAAGCGATCGTTCGGCGAAGCTAAGGTCCTTTTTGATGAGTTGAATTCCCGCGACGTAGGCGCTCAGGAAATCTTCGACGACTCTGGGCTCGGATTTGACGAAGGCACGGCTGCTGGTGACACACGACGAGGGATAAATGAGATCGGTCTTGGTCAAGTCGACGAGCACGGGCCAGTTGCGCCGTAAGAACGGAATGGCATAGCGAACGTTCAATGCCGCAACGGCGATTCTTCCACTCTCCAACGCCGTCGCCATTTCAGGACCGGCGCCCAGTTGCAAAATCGTTATGTCCTTCTCAGAATCCAGACCGACATTTCTCAAAGCCGCTCGCAGATAGAAGTGGGTT
Organism: Deltaproteobacteria bacterium; assembly: GCA_020027655.1. Classification (GTDB taxonomy): domain Bacteria; phylum Desulfobacterota; class Binatia; order UBA9968; family UBA9968; genus DAIRFP01. The sequence goes on from JAHKKJ010000076.1 coordinate 9,596, forward strand.
GACGATCCGAGGCGGGTTACGGCGCTGGACTTGCCCTTGAGTTCAGCCGCCGATTTTATCTCGGGACGGGTGATGAGATAGATCGGTTCCAGATCGCTCGGGCAGGCGAGCAACACAACGTCGCCGCCTTCGACGCGCGCTGCGACCACGGATTCCGCGCCCGCGCCGGAGAACTGGAGTTGACCGCTCATGATTCCCATCGTGATCAAAGCGCCGCCGCGGATTTGTACCGGCTCGACATTCAAACCCTTCTTGGCGAAAAAGCCGGCGTCCTTCGCGACCCAAACCGGCAGATGGGAGATGGAAACCGAAGTGCCGTAGTGAATGCGGCGGAGCTCCTGCGCCGACAATGGCGCCTCGGCCAGCAACGCCACGCAACACAAGATTACGGCTGATATGATCTTGGCATGGACCATAGCTTTAGCTAGTTATGTCGTATGGCGCCAGATCGCTTAGAGCTGATGGCAGATGGCAAATAGCACAACCCGAAGAGTTTGGCTGTTCATAGCCCATTTACCATAAAGCCGTCCGCTATAAGCCATACGCCATCAGCT
>JAHKKJ010000489.1 GCA_020027655.1 Deltaproteobacteria bacterium
CAGGAGCAGGTGGTGGGCGTAATGGGGATGGTGTTGGTTGATTAAAAAAGGAATACCAATGTGCATAGCGTGTCGCTATGTCTGTAGTATTGCCTGTAAATCTAGTGAAATCAGACTGGCTAAACCTAGTAGCCAGGAGGTGTGTATAAAGTGATTTACAAATAACTAAGCCGTATGGAGAAAGTTCCAAACGTTCCAAACGTTCAATCGTTCCAGACGTTGAAACGCTAAGCTCCGTTCAATTCCCCCTCCTTCATCCTCCCCCGCGTCGCGGGGGAGGAAAGAGGTGGGGGCTGGAACTGCTTGAACGGTTTGAACGTTTGGAACGCTCGCGACCCCTAATTCGCTTTCGGTGGTAGCGGACTGACGAGATCACGGCCGGAAAGATGAGCGACTGTCTCGCCGGTCTCCGTGAAGGTTCGCGTCACCTCGGCACTCGTGTATATCCACAGGATCGTGAGGTGTGATGTCCCCACGTTTATAAATCGATGCGGCTTGTCCGCAGGGACAAGCGTCGTGTCAAAAGGCCGCAGACGGTGACGCTTCCCGTCAACTTCCGCTTCGGCCTCCCCTTCGAGGATCGTCACCTGCTCATCACAATTGTGCGAGTGCAACGGCACCTTGGTGCCAGCTGGAAAACGGGTCAGCCCCGTTGTCATCTGCTTCGCACCGATTTCCTTTGTGACCAAAGGGATCGTTTGGGTGCCGTTGCCGCGGTCGACCACCGGCAACGAATCGATTCTCAAAATGTGCGCCTCTGCCATAGGTATACCTCCTCTTGTGAGTGTAGCGCGTCTGGTCGCAGTCTTATAACGGGCCTGAGAGGCCGTCAAGTTGATCCTCAGCCGGTGAGAACTTCCGGGTTCACGGGTGATCGGGGCGGCTCACCCTTGAGCGCTCGTGCCACCTCTTCGGCGGCTTTGGTCTGCAACTCGATCACCGACTCGCGCGAATAAAAGGCCAGGTGCGGAGTGAGGATAACATTCGGCGCCTGCCGTAGCGGATGATCCTGCGGCGGTGGCTCGACGCTGAGCACATCGAGGGCCGCACCGCCCAGCTGTCCTTCTTTCAAGGCTGCGGCGAGGCCTTGCTCGTCCACGATGCCGCCGCGCGAAGTGTTGATCAGAAACGCAGTTGACTTCATAAGCGCCAGCTCACGCTGTCCGATCAAATTGCGGGTTTCCGAAGAGAGCGGCACGTGGATGGAAATCGCATCAGCTTCAGCAAGAAGCCTGTCCAGGCTGACTGCTTCCGCTCCGTGGCGGGAGATCAGCTCGGCCTCAAGATAAGGATCGTACACCAACACTTTCATGCCTAAAGGCTGCACCTTAGACGCGAGCGCTTTGGCGATCTTGCCAAATCCTAGGAGCCCGAGTGTTTGGCCACGAAGCCGGCGGATCTCGGCATGCGCCGTTACGCTCCAGTTTCCGTTTTTCACTCCCGTGTCGGCGGCTACGATCTTACGTGCCAATGATAGGATGAGTGCCAGAGCGTGGTCGGAAACTTCGTCGACGCAGTAATCGGGGACATTGGTCACCAGAATTCTCGCCTTGCTTGCCGCGGCCAGATCCACGTTGTCCACTCCGATCCCGTAGCGCGCGATAATCTTACAGCGCTTGAGCTTCTCAATGACCCGCGCCGCCATCTTTGCGTAACAGTTCAGGACAGCATCGGCATCCTGAGCGAGCGCAATGATCTCTTCCTCGGAGCGGCACTGCTGCGGACGGAGTTCCACACCCAGCGGTCCTAGTACGGCCTGCTCCGGTTCCAGCGAAGGAAAGACATAGTCTGTTATCGCTACAATGAAGCTCATAATTCACTCCTAGATGGCTGACTTTTCGATCCCAAAAATATTCGATCGAACATCTGATTTCCCTCTTCCGTCGCAGGAAGAGTCTGTCCTGAGCGTGTCGAAAGAGCGAGGGTGAGAGCTAAATCCGTGCGCACCACCCTCACCTCTATCCTCTCCCTCCGAAGGAGGGCGAGGAAGTTATCGGCAGCGGCTTTGCGCAACCTGATTCTTACCACTTAAATCGTTTAACAAAACGAGGTCAAGAATATTTATCGCGTCAAGGCGCAAAGAAAGTATTTTCCTATTTCCGAACTTGGCGTCTCCTTCGACTTGCTCAGGACATGCTTTGCGTCTCAGCCTGAGGCTGATCCGTCCTCCGGCGGATTCGCATGCATCATCTTTTCCTCGATACCGTACTCCAAAATTCAATCGATAGTTTCAAATTCGTTTCGCTACAATCTCCCCTCCTCTATGGCTCAGCACCCAACGGAAGAGTGGTGAGAGCAGCACTAAGAGAGCCAGCACCATTAGGCTGGCGGCGATCGGACGCTCAAAAAAAACTCCGAGGTCTCCTCTGGAGTAGATTAAAGAGCGCCGCAGGGAGGCCTCGAGTTGAGGGCCAAGGATCATGGCCAGGACTAGAGGCGCGGGCTCAAAATCGAACTTACGCATCAGGTACCCGAACAAGCCGAAGGCGATGGTGATTCCCACGTCGAACACACTGTTGTTGACGCTGTATGCTCCGATAAGAACAAACACCAGGATGAGCGGCGCCAAAAACGCATAGGGGACTCGGAGAAGCTTCACCCAAAGCCCGATAAGCGGAAGGTTTAAAACCAGCAGCATCAGGTTCCCGATATACATCGAGGTAACCAGCCCCCAGAAAACCTCGGGCTTTTCCGTGACCAGTAGCGGCCCGGGTCTTACTCCATGGATCAGCAGCGCCGCAAAGATCATCGCGATCGAGGCGTTGCCCGGAATCCCGAGGGTAAGCAGCGGGATGAACGAGCTGGTGGCCGCGCTGTTGTTCGCCGCTTCCGGCGCCGCCACTCCCTCGATCGCGCCCTTGCCGAAGCGTTCGGGGTGCTTGCTGAGTTTCTTCTCGAGCGCGTATGAAATGAACGAGGAGATGATCGCTCCGCCTCCCGGCAGCACGCCAATGAAAAATCCCAGCAGCGATCCCCTTGCAATCGGGGCAGCTGCCCTGCGCCACTCTTCGCGGTTCGGTAGGAGTTTTCGAATCTTTGTCTGGAAGACTTCAGCCTTGATGGTCTGCTCGATGTTCACGAGAACCTCTCCGATACCGAAAAGTCCCATGGCCACCAGAATAAACTCAAATCCGTCGCTGAGCTTGTACACACCATAGGTGAATCTCTGGGTTCCTTCGATCGGGTCGAGCCCGATCATTCCGAGCAAGAGCCCGAGGCAGGCCATCATGAGCCCTTTGGTCATCGACGAGCCGGCCAAGTAGCCGACCATCATAAGTCCGAGAACGAGGAGTGCAAAGTTCTCCGGAGGTCCAAACTTGAGCGCGAAGGAGGCTAGAGGTGGTGCCAGAAGCATCAACCCGACGATGCTGAAGGTCGCGGCGATGAAGGAGCCGAACGCCGAGATTGCCAGGGCCACCCCGGCACGCCCCTGCCGCGCCATCTGGTACCCATCGAGGCAGGTGACCACCGACGCCGCCTCACCGGGGATATTCAACAAGATCGACGTCGTTGAGCCGCCGTACATCGCGCCGTAGAAAATTCCGGCGAGCAGGATGACCGCGGAGGTTGGAGGAATTCCGTAAGTAACCGGCAGCAGCAGGGCGATCGTTGCCGGCGGCCCGAGACCGGGCAGGACGCCGATGGCGGTCCCAATGAATGATCCGAGAAAACAGTAGAGGAGATTGATGGGCGTGAGCGCGACGGCAAAGCCGGTGGCGAGATCGTTGAGAATCTCCATGTTAGAGTTCCAGACGTTCAAGCAGTTCAATCTCAGCCCGAGGCTGATCCGCCTTCGGCGGAGCTTCTTTCTGCACGCTCCGTTCAACCGCTGCGCTCAGTCTCAAAACGTTTTGAACGGCTTGAACCGTTTGAACGATTTGAACGGCGTGGAGTGCTTTGCGCTACAACGGCCCCCGCGGCAGAGGAACGCTCAGCCAGATAGCAAAGACGACGTACGAACCAACCGCCGTGAGCGCCGCGATGCCGAGAGCGACTGTCCACCGTTGTGGATCGGTCACGCGCAACATGAACAGCACGAGGAGAAACGTGCAGAGCGGATAGCCGAGCGGTTCGAGCAGGAAGGTGTAAGCGGCCAGGATGACCAAGAGCGCAGCCACCTTCGCGATCC